>CAMWRK010000128.1 GCA_947176655.1 uncultured Prevotellaceae bacterium
GCTTCAAGGGCTGGGGGTTGGAGCTACAAGGGCTGCGGGTTGTTTTAACATCCCTAGACACATTCCGTCCGACACCTACGGCACTTCCAGTCCGCCCCAGACCTTTTGGGAGGCTCTCAGCCGCCCGCCGTCAGTTCCACAGAAAGGCGATGTGGGCAGGGATGTCCCCCGTGCGCTGCTTCCACAGCAGACGGCCCTCGCGCGAGAAGCAGAACAGCGTGCCCGGGTTGACGTGGGTGCGCGCGTCGGTCAGGAGAATCTCGCGCGTCAGCGGATGCACGGCTATGCCGTAGGGCTCCACGATGGTCTGCTCCGTGCCGTCGGCAATGAAGTTGGAGGTGACAACCTCCTGGCTGCGCGTGTCCACTATGGCATAGTTCACCTCGCGGCGCATGGTGGCGTAGGAAAACGCGCTGCCCACGACGTACAGCGAGTCGCCGCACAGGGTCATGCCGCCCGCCACGACATCCCTGCCCTCAGGCGTGAGCACGCGCCTGGCCACAGCCTCGCCCCCCGGGTCGGAGATGCAGAACAGGGCACTGGGGTTGCCATAGTAGTCCCCTCGCGAGGAGACCCACAGGCATCCCCGCCCGTCGGCCAGCAGGTGGTGCAGGTTCACGGCCACCGGTATGCGCCGCTCCTCGCGGAAGGTCTCCATGTCCACCACGGAGACGGTGTTCTCGTAGTTGGGCGACATGTAGCCCCCGCTGTTGGCCACGTATATCTTCCCATCCACCACGTCCAGCCCGTCCGGCTGGAAGCCCACGATGCAGGTGTCCAGCTTCTCCAGCGTCGCCGTGTCTATCCTCACCACCAGACCCCTCTGCTCATAGTCGGGCCTGATCTGCACCGGGCCGGCATAGCTCGTGGCATAGGCATAGGGGCCGCGGAAGCACAGGCGGCGGCAGTTAGCCAGGTCCACCTGCCCTATGCGCCGCGCCGTGGCGGCCTCCATCACCTCTATCTTGTTGCTGCAGTTGACCACAGCCCACAGCCTGCCGCCGTACACGTGCAGGTCGTTGCCCACGTCGCCCAGCAGCTTCACCACCGTAGGGTTGGCACTGCCGTAGACATTGCGCCCGTATGTGCCCGAGGCATAGTCGTAGAAGTCCAGCGTACACTTGTTGCTGCCCATGTTCCCCTCGTTCAGCAGCCAGAACCCCCGTACGGCATCGGCACGCGCCTCGCCGCCCGTCCCGGTCTCGGCCGGCCACACCACCACATCGTGGCGGCACGACGAGAGAAGCGGCATGGCAGCCGCCAGCACATGCACAAGAAGACGCACCATGCTTTTCATCATCCTTCCTTTATTCATTCCATCCATCATTCTCATCATTTCCTTCTCCCCCCTCTCCTTTCCTCTCAGAACTCCACCCTAAGGACACCGTTCCAGTTGCGCCCCGGCATGGGATAGTTGCTTATGACCTCGTACTGCTGGTCAAAGACATTGTTGCACTCCACGGCCATGGTCACGGCACCCCTCCACCACCTCCTCCTCACAGGCAGGCGGTACGTGGCCGAGATGTCGTGCGTGTACCACGGCTGCTCGTAGTTCTCCCGTATGTTTGCACTCGTATGGTATCTCTCCCCCACATAGATGAAGGAATAGTTGACCCCCACGTTCCTCCACACCAGACTGCCGGCCACACTGCCGCTGTGACGCGGGATGTAGGCTATCTGCCCGCCGTATGTGCCACAGTACGCATCATCGTCCGAGGGATCCGTCCTGTCCGCCGCCCGCTGCCACGTATAGTTCAGACACAGCACCAGCCCCCAGTCCCTGCGCCACCGCATGGATGCCTCTGCCACAGCCTCCACCCCGGCAATGTGCACCCTCCCCACGTTCATCATCATCCAGCGGTACTGGCCCGACCCCTTGGGAATGGCCACGATCTTGTTGTCCACCGCGCAGAAATAGGCATCGCCCTTCAGCTCCACATGCCCGAGAAAGGCGCCGCTGCGGTCACGGGAATACATGAACCCGACGTTCCACTGCCTCGTACTCTCGGGCTGGAGCAAGGCATTGCCCACCTCCGTATAGTAAAGATCGTTGAACGTGGGCAGGCGGAAGATGCCCTTGTAGAAAGCCCTCAGCGACAGGTCCGGACAATCCTCCACAGGCCGGTACGACAGATACAGTGCCGGCGTCCAGCGGCTTGTCACCCCTGCCGACGCCACACCCGCTCGCGCCCTGTCCCACACATTAGTGCCGAGAAGCGAAGCCATGACCCTGAGACGCCGCCACTCGTAATGCGAGGCCACGGCCAGCAGCAGCGTATGCCTTTGCGGACGGGCGAAATTGGCAAGCGAGGCATCCAGCGCATTGTACTGATAGTCCGCCGCCACGTTCACCTCCCACCCCTGCAGCAACTCCACGCAGTGCGCCGTGCTCAGGTACAGCTCCCTCTGCCTGAACCTGTTGTCCAGATACATCAGCGTGGTGTCCGGATTGAGATAACGCATACGGTCATCGGCATACTTGCCGCTGAGGCTGAACCTGTAACGTTCGGAGACATGCCTGGTCCACCGGCTCTGCACAAAGAAGTTCCTGTCCCACTGCCGCTGAGCATGCTTCCAGACATTGTTGACGATGGCCCCCGGAATGCCGCGCTCCGAATCATAACAATACACCTTCGCATCCCATGTACCGTCATCGGTATTGCCGAAGACCGACGCCTCGACACGGCAGCTGCGCAGGTCACCGTTCTGCCTGACGGCCGTAGTGTCCCACGCCACCGCACCCGAAGGCAGAATGCGGCGGTAGCGGAACCTGTACCTGCCCGATGCACCCGTGTAGTCTGCACTCACACTGCTTGTCACCCTCCTGCTCCACCGCTGCTCCCACGTCAGCGAAGGATTTATCCTGCCGAAGCTGCCCCCTCTGAGCGTCGCCCTCAGATTGCGCCTCCGTCCCTCGGCAAAGGCAGGCCGTCTGGTACGGATATACACCGAACCGGACGTACCATAGTCGCGTGCAGCCTGGAATATCTCAGCCTTCTGCCCGTTATACAGCACTATCTCCTCCACATTGTCCAGCGAGAAGCGCCCCAAGTCCACCAGCCCGTTCTGCGCATTGCCCAGCTGTATGCCGTCGTAGAATACGCCCATGTGGTTGGTACCCATGCTGCGTATGTCCACAGTCTTCAGACCGCCCACACCGCCGTAATCCTTTATCTGCACCCCGCTGAAGTACCGCATGGCATCCGCCACGGAAAAGGAAGACAACGCCTCAAGCCTCCTGCCCCTGAGACGCTGGCTCGGCACAATCTCCTCGCGCCGGCGCCCGTAGACAGTCACCTCCCCAAGTCCCGTGGTACTGTCCAGGACATCCGCCACACGGACAGGGACACTGTCCAAGGCATCCGCAACACAAACAGAATCCCTCCTCTGCGCAAATGTCAGAAGAGGGAACAGGATACAGAGTACGGTAAGGATACCCCTGCAATTCATTTCTTGTGGCGATTGGCTCTCTGACGGCGGATATCAGCCTTCTTACAGGCCGCTCCGCTGCCATGGGCACCGGTTATGTACTGTTTCTTCTTTGCCTTGGTCTTCACCTTGTTCTGCTCACGAACCCCTCCATCCCTCCGGGAACCACCCCTGAAAGTGATGCCACCGCCGGTTATCACTGCGTCTATATCGTCTCCGCCGTACATAATCTATATATTAATGGTGGAACAGCCATATATTAATGGTGGAACAGTCGTACACCGGTGAACGCCATGGCTATGCCATACTTGTCGCACGTATCGATGACATGGTCATCGCGCACGCTGCCGCCGGCCTGAGCCACGTACTGCACGCCGCTCTTGCGGGCACGCTCTATATTGTCGCCGAAGGGGAAGAAAGCATCGCTGCCCAGACACACACCGGTGTTCTGAGCCAGCCATTCCCGTATCTCCTGCCCGGACAAAGGCTCGGGACGTTCCGTAAAGAACTTCTGCCACTCGCCCTCGCGCAACACGTCATCATGCTCCGGACCTATGTATATGTCTATGGTATTGTCCCTGTCCGCACGACGTATGCCCGGCACGAACGGCAGACCCATTACCTTCGGGTGCTGCCGCAGCCACCAGATGTCAGCCTTGTTTCCGGCCAGACGCGTACAGTGTATGCGGCTCTGCTGCCCGGCACCTATGCCTATGGCCTGCCCGTCCTTCACATAGCACACGCTGTTGCTCTGCGTATACTTCAGGGTTATCAGGGCGATTACAAGGTCGCGGCGCGCTTCGTCGGTAAAGGTCTTGTTGCGCGTAGGCACGTTCCCGAACAAGGCCGGGTCGGCCAGGTCTATCTCGTTTCTGCCCTGTTCAAAGGTGATGCCGAAACACTGCTTGCGCTCGATCGGAGCGGGACGGTAATCGGGATCCATCTGTATGACGTTGTACGTCCCCTTGCGCTTGGACTTCAGTACCTCCAGAGCCTCCGGGGTATAGCCGGGTGCTATGACACCGTCGCTCACCTCGCGGTTTATGAGCCGCGCCGTGGATTCGTCGCAGACATCGCTCAACGCGATGAAATCGCCGTAGGAACTCATGCGGTCGGCACCGCGTGCACGGGCATAGGCCGAGGCTATGGGCGTGAGAGGCAACGGGGCATCGTCAACGAAATACACCTTCTTCAGGGTGTCGCTCAAGGGCAGTCCTACAGCAGCACCGGCAGGACTGACGTGTTTGAAACTGGCAGCGGCAGGCAACCCCGTGGCAGCCTTAAGTTCGCGCACCAGCTGCCATGAGTTGAATGCATCCAGGAAATTGATGTATCCGGGACGACCGTTCAGTACCTGTATGGGCAGTTCTCCCTCTTCCATAAAGATTCTGGAAGGTTTCTGGTTGGGGTTGCAACCATACTTCAATTCGAGTTCCTTCATATTGTTATCGCTTTATTTGGTCATTCTTCTTCTCAATACAAATAGCCACTCCCTTTCGGCGAAGGAATGGCTATTATGGATTCTGTGGAGCTGGAGGGGATTGAACCCTCGTCCAAACAGGGACACCCCATGCTTTCTACACGCTTATTCCGGACTTGGGTTGTAGGGAAGCGACAAGACCCGGACCACCAATCGCAACCTTAGCATCTGAGTGTTTCGCCGCGGAGCAGATGCGTCCTCCGGGACTATCCCCGATTTGCTGTGCCACTGAATCTGAGAGCTTCGGGGCGGGTCAGCCTCAGAGTGACATCCCGTCTCAGCACCTGGTGCAGAGATTAAGCCGGTAACCTACTGTACTTCGGTTAGGCAGCGAGAGCGTAGTTGTTTTCGCCAGATAAATTGTTGAAGGTCTTGTATTATAGAGAGCGGCCAACAACTCTCTGCGTGCTTACATGACATCTCATCCTGCTGTCAAATCCATGTCAGCCCCAATGTCAATGCGGTGCAAAGGTAAGAATATTTAAGCAAAGGCAGAAGCAATGAGCATTTTTTTGTCACGCTAATCAACAAAAAGCGGCAGAATCGTATGGATAACACCTGCGTAGCGTGATGCCGGTTGCCACATTTCGAGAAAGATTATTCGGTACAATATAGCTTTTTGCCTAAATATTCCTTACCTTTACAACCGCTAATGCAATATTTCCGCCACAACAGTCGTTTTTACTACAGTATGTATAATTGTTCTGACTACAAAAACACATGAAACACAAACTGATTGTCTTCCTATCGCTTATAACATTCTGCACTGCGGCTATGGCACAAAGTTCCATGACAGACGAGCAGGTTCTCAAGTATCTGGTTACGGAAACGCAGAAAGGCACCTCGCAACAGAAGATGGTTTCCGAGTTGCTGAAGAAAGGCGTCTCCACGACACAGTTGCAACGGGTACGCCAAAAAGCGGAGAAACTGCGCGAGGAAGCGGAACGGGACAAGGAACGGGGCGCCGGCAAGAAAGACAAGACAAGGAAGAAGGACGACAATCTCAACGTAAACTCAGCACGCAGCAGAGCCGAAGAACTTGGGCTGGAGCAGAGCGATGACGAGCTGACAGCAGGCGGCAGCGACGAGATTCTCGGTCTTACGGAAGAAGACCAGCGTCAGGTGTTCGGACGCAACATATTCAATGCCAAGAACCTCACCTTCCAGCCCTCGGCAAATCTGGCAACCCCGGCCAACTACACAATGGGAGCCGGCGACATGGTGACTATAAACATCTGGGGAGCCAGCCAGCAGACCATCGAGGCGGAAATATCTGCCGACGGATACATCGTGGTGGAGGGTGTAGGTCCGATCCGCCTGTCCGGTCTTACAGTGGAACGCGCCAAAGCCGTACTTGCCGACAAACTGGGGCGCTATTACAACGACTGCAGCATAGGCCTGTCGCTCACAGAAGGCCGCAGCATACCGGTTCACGTCATGGGCGCGGTCA
>CAMWRK010000129.1 GCA_947176655.1 uncultured Prevotellaceae bacterium
TGGCCAAAGCTTTCTGATAATAGCAATAACCACAGTTATATACACCATCGGCATATTCCGGATCAATGTCCACAGCCTTCTGGAAATAGTTGATGGCATTGTCAAAATCGCCGGCAGAATAGAAAGCATAACCACGGCAATAGTTGGCAACCCTGCTGTCAGGATACTTCTCCACAAGTTCCTTGGTATATGTCTCCACCTGCTCATTGCCTACGGTAGCGTAATAAGACATCAGCTGCTGCATGCCAATCTCGCCAATCTCATTATTCGGATCCTGTGCAATCATCTCTTTCAGAGCTGCAATCCACTCATCGGTCTTGCCAAGTTCCTTCAACATCTGCGGTTTGGCACGGAGTACAAAACTATGGCTGTTGGCATCATCGAAACGCAAAGCCATGTCATAGTACTTATCCATCAATTCCGGATTCTTGTCATTGAAAGCTGTATAGAAGATATTGAAGGCCAACTGTTCGGCAGGATATTCAGGATTCTTTATAATTTCATTGTCAGCAATTTCAGGATACTTATGCGGAAATGCCACGTAGGCATCCAGAGCTTTCTCTGCGCCGTCCATATCCTTTGCCTCAATACAGAATTGGCAAAGATATGCAAAATAGACATGTGTTTTAGGAAACTTCAACCTGACCGCCTGAACAGCAAGGCTCTGTTCCTGATCGCTTGGGTTGGCATTGGTCAGCTGCCCATGGCATGCATCCGCAAAGGCAGAAACGGCAACAGTCAGTGCAGCACGATCATAAGGCTGCTTCTTGGCTGCCTTCTGTACCAATTCACTATTGATAATATTTGATGCCATATCGTCCATAGCCGCATAAGCCCCGAACTTCTTGCTGTCCTTGATATAGTCTGTAGACAGAGCCTTAGTTAGATGATCTATGCCCTCAAGAGAGACAGCCTGTATCTTAGCCTCGTTATCGGCAATGAGCTTGCTGTCGGCAGATTCGCCTTTCAGACGTTCCATCTGTATGGCCTGAGACAATGTCTGTACCTGAGCGTTGCATGCCATACCTTGGTTTAACTCGGCATTGGCCTGCTTTGTAGCCTCTTTCAGAGCAGCCTTGGCTGCCTTTGCTGCGGCCTTCTCCTCTGGAGTCTGCGCCATCGTACTGCCTGTCAGCAGAACAAGGACAAGTGTGAAAAGAATCTTTTTCATAATTTCCGTTGATTAATGTTTTGTGTATTTCATTCGTTAGGTTCACTCGTTACAGTCTTTGTCTGTACATCTCCGGTCACATCCGTCTCGGAAACGTTGTCTGCCGGCTGCACGCCATCCTCTTCGTCTTCGGCACGCGGCACGACACACACATGTGCTATGCTGTCACCGCGCTTCTTCAGTTCTATAAGTTTGGTCCCCTGAGTAGCACGGTTCTTGGTTTCCTTGATGTCATCCACATGCAGGCGTATCACGGTACCGGACTTATTGATTATCATAAGGTCATCCTCTTCGGTAACAACCTGCAAAGTGACAAGCTTGCTGTCGTCGGGCAGATTCATGGCCTTCACACCCTTGGCATGACGGTTTGTCTTGCGGTATGCCTCTACCGATGTGTACTTGCCCCAACCCTTATCGCTCATCACCAGAATGTTCTCGTTGTCCGGGTCGTTGATTACGGCCATGCCTACAACCTCGTCACCATCATCGTCAAGCACAATGCTCTGGACACCTGTGCTGACGCGTCCCATGGTACGCACGTCGGTCTCGCTGAAACGCACGGCACGTCCGTTGCGGTTGGCAACGATAATCTCATCCGTACCGTTTGTCAGGTTCACACTGACGACACGATCCTCCTCTCTGATATTTATGGCATTGACACCATTTGTGCGTGGACGGCTGTACTCTGTCAGGCATGTCTTCTTGACAATACCCTCCTTAGTAGCGAAGACCACATAATGAGACTTGCAGAAATCCTGGTCTTGCAGCTTGCGTATGAGCAGACAGGCCTGCACCTTGTCACCCGGCTCTATCTGCAACATGTTCTGTATGGCTCTGCCCTTGTTCTGCTTCGTGCCCTCCGGAATGTCATATACTTTCAGCCAATAGCAGCGGCCACGGTCGGTAAAGAACATCATGGTGTTGTGCATGGTGCCTGGATAGATATGCTCTATAAAGTCGTTGTCACGCGTAGCAGACCCCTTAGAACCTATACCACCGCGTCCCTGTGCACGGAACTCTGCCAGAGGAGTGCGTTTGATATAACCCAGATGGCTTATTGTCACCACAACCTCATCGTCGGCATAGAAATCCTCCGCATTGAACTCCTCCGCGCTCGGCAGAATCTGGGTCTTGCGTTCATCTGCATATTTCTCTTTAACCTCAATAAGTTCGTCCTTTATGACCTTACGGCAAAGATTGTCATCGGTAAGAATCTGATTGTAGTAGGCTATCTTGGCCTGCAGGTCGTCGAACTCGTTGTGCAAATCATCCTGACGCAGACCGGTAAGTTGGCTGAGACGCATATCCACAATGGCCTTTGACTGGAGCTCGTCAAGATTGAAGCGTGACTCCAGGTTACGCTGCGCCTCCTGAGGAGTCTTGCTTCCACGGATAATATGCACCACCTCGTCTATATTGTCGCTGGCAATGATGAGTCCTTCGAGAATGTGAGCACGTTCCTCTGCCTTGCGCAGGTCATATCTGGTGCGTCGGATAACCACTTCGTGGCGATGCTCCACAAAATTGGAGATACAGTCTTTGAGCGTCAGCAGTCTCGGGCGTCCCTTGACAAGCGCTATGGCATTGACGCTGAAACTCGTCTGGAGCGGCGTCATCTTGAACAGTTTGTTGAGGACGACACGTGCATTGGCATCACGCTTGACATCCACGACGATACGCATACCCTCGCGGTCACTCTCGTCATTGGCATTGCTTATGCCGTCCAGTTTGCCCTCCTTCATCAGTTCGGCGATGTATTCTATAAGCTGAGCCTTGTTTACGCCATACGGAATTTCCGTCACAACAATCTTGTCATGTTGATCATGCGCCTCAATGTCAGCCTTTGCACGCATGACAATACGTCCCCTGCCAGTCTCGTAGGCATTCTTTATGTCCTGAAGCCCCATGATGTATGCTCCCGTGGGGAAGTCCGGTCCCTTGACATACTGCATCAGAGCCTCCACGTCCATATCAGGATTGTCCACATAAGCTACACAGGCATCTATCACCTCGCCAAGATTGTGCGTAGGGATATTTGTCGCCATACCAACAGCAATACCCGTAGCACCGTTTACCAGCAGATTGGGTATCCTGGTAGGCATGACGGTAGGTTCCTGCAGGGTATCGTCAAAATTGTTGGTCATGTTCACAGTGTCCTTCTCCAGATCCTCCATCATGGCCTCGCCCATCATGGAAAGTCTGGCCTCTGTGTAACGCATGGCTGCAGCCCCGTCACCGTCCACGGAACCGAAATTGCCCTGTCCGTCTATCAATGTATAGCGCATGCTCCAGTCCTGAGCCATGCGCACCAGAGCGCCATAGACCGAACCGTCACCGTGAGGGTGATACTTACCCAACACTTCACCTACGATACGGGCACTCTTCTTATATGGCTTGTTATGTGTGTTGCCCAGTCCCTCCATACCGAAGAGAATACGGCGGTGTACTGGTTTGAAACCGTCACGCACATCGGGCAAAGCACGGGCTACGATGACGCTCATGGAGTAGTCAATGTAGCTTTTCCTCATCTCGGACTCAATATCAACCTTGATGATTCTTTCCTGATCTTCCATTTATATTAATATTAGAATTAACCGACACTATGCAATAAACTGTTGCCTCGACGGATGTCAGCCATTTATATTTTTAGTACAACTCCTGTCCGTCTGACAAATACCCTCTTTTCTGCGCAAATTTAGCCATTTTTCGCGACTTATGCAAGAAACGGTGTAAGAATTGCCGGAACCGCATCACTCACAAAACGTTCCTCCGACCCACTCCACCATGGCCTCCTCGCCCACAAGCCTGTGCCATTCCGTCAAACGCAAGGATGCATCCAACACAACCACCAGCGGTCCCTCAACAACCTCGCCGGAAGATAGCCTCAATCTATGGTAGCCGTATCTTTTCATCGCCGGCGTCTGACAGCTCTTACCGGCTTGTCTTTCACTATATCGATGGTGTGTTTGTCCGCTTGCCCTTCCCTTATGCTGTACGGAGTACGGCGTGTGTGCACCGTGTCCGGCAGCAAAGGCACAACAGATGCCGTGTCGACAACAATGGTGTCAGAAGGAGTCTCGGCTACATGTTCTCTGCTCAGATCATGGTAATGGACAAGGACAAAGTTGCTGACAGCCAGTATGCCGAATCCGCTGCTACGTACGGGCATGTATATGGTGCCCTCTACACTGCGTATTGGAACATCGCGGAATCCGGAAGGGCAATTCAGCCTAACCTCCACCTGCCTGTCGGAAGTCAGCCGCTGACCTGTGCCGGCAATGCTGTCGTTGTCATAGCGGACAGACAGCAACGCATAAGCCTCATCGTTGTTGTCTTCGGACAGGAACTGAGTATTGAATGCCCACATGAAGTAATCCCCTGGATAATAGGTACTGTCAGCATCTATGGAAAAGGAATAGATATTGTCCACGACATTCGGAATTATCACCACATTTTCTCTCAGATTCCACACATTAGCAGTATCACCTTCCGTGGCAAGGTAGCTGTACGGACTCTTCTCCTTCCGCTCCACGCCCTGAGACTCCGCCATGTATGTCAGACGCTTGCTGACACGCTCGCATATCTTCACCATCTTCTCAGAGTTGCGGCACCAGTAAACCAACGAAGTATCGAACTGCGCCTCCGTCACACGATGTTTCTTCAGTGCCGCCTGCGTAAGCAAGTATCTGTTCTCCTGAAGCTCACCTGGCTGCACTTCGGCCATAGCCTGTGCCAAGTGATAGTCCAGCAGAATATCTTCCATAGCACCCTCGGACAATATACCGGAAGGCCTGCCCGGACGACAGGAGACCAAGAGTACTGAAAGCAGGAGAAAACAGAATCGTTTCATCGGCATATACCAGATATCGCTACTGCAACACGTGCTGCAAAGTCTTGCGGCGGAACAGCAATAACGCTATGACACCACACGAGATGCACGCATCGGCAAAGTTGAAAATGGGAGAAAAGAAAATGAAGTGGTCGCCACCGATGCATGGCATCCATGCCGGCCAGTTCCACTCCACCAAAGGAAAGTAGAACATGTCCACCACCCTGCCGTAAAACACTCCGTCATAACCGGTGCCGAAAGGCACGAAGTGAGCGACAAATGGTGCAGGAGGATTGTTAAAGACAAGACCGTAAAACAGGCAGTCGATTATGTTTCCTGCAGCCCCGGCCAGTATCAACGACAGACACACGAGAAAGAGATAATCCACACCTTGCCTGATAAGGCGGCACAATATATATATAAGGAAGCATACTGCCACAATGCGGAAAGATGTAAGAAACAGTTTGTCCATCAGTTCCATGCCAAATGCCATGCCGCGGTTCTCGGTAAACAGAATCTTGAACCATGACGTAATGTCTATTGCCTCGTGCATGTACATGTGCGTCTTGACCCAGATCTTTATCGTCTGGTCTACAAGAATGGCCGCCAGCGATATGCCGGCGACCGTCATTGTCTGGTGTATTTTCCTGTTCATGCCAGAACCTTAAACCTTTTCCACCGTTATGGCATCGCCGCCGAAGCGTATATCCTTAGCCAGTACCTGGCTGGCTATATAATCGCGGTTAGCGTCAAGACATGCCCGGCCTTCCTCCGTGTCAGGAATCGTTACGATGATACGGTCTGTGATTTCGAAACCACTGTCCTTACGCAACTGCTGTATGGTACGGATCATCTCACGCGCCATACCCTCGAGGCGCAACTGCTCCGTAACCGAAAGATCAAGAGCAACCGTGAGAGTTCCGGCATTGGATACGCTCCATCCCGGAATGTCCTCACTGTATATATCGACATCTTCCAACTCTATCAGCACATCGGCACCGTCGACAGGAAGCGTGACACTGCCCTGCTCAAGCATGGCTATATGTTCCTGATTCATGGCGGCCACGGCAGCGGCCACAGCCTTCATCTGCTTGCCGAACTTCTTGCCCATTGTGCGGAAGTTGCACTTCACCTTCTTCACAAGCATGCCGGCACCATCGACAAATTCTATCTCCTTGACGTTGACTTCGTCCAGGATGAGCTGTTTCATGGCCTCGATGCGCTGCTGTTCGGTATTGT
>CAMWRK010000130.1 GCA_947176655.1 uncultured Prevotellaceae bacterium
ATTTCTGTAAGGCTTTCAACGCCCGCACTCAGGATAAGGCCGGTAAGGTGTTACCCGTAGTAATCACTTACTACAATGACAAGTCTTATGACTTTGTCGTTAAGACTCCTCCTGTTGCTGTTCAGCTTATGGAGGTTGCAAAGATCAAGAGTGGTTCTGCAGAGCCTAACCGTAAGAAAGTTGCTGAGATTACATGGGATCAGGTTCGTGCTATTGCCGAAGATAAAATGCCCGACCTTAACTGCTTCACTGTTGAGGCTGCAATGACTTTGGTAGCAGGAACTGCCAGAAGTATGGGTATTACTGTGAAAGGTGAATTCCCTGGTAAATAATTTATAAACTTCAATTAACAATGAGTAAACTGACAAAGAACCAGAAGTTGGTAGCAGAGAAGATTGAAGCAGGGAAGGCATATTCACTGAAAGAGGCTGCCGCGTTGGTTAAGGAAATTACTACTACCAAGTTCGATGCTTCTGTTGATATAGACGTTCGTCTTGGTGTGGATCCGCGTAAAGCAAACCAGATGGTGCGTGGCGTCGTTTCACTGCCTAATGGTACGGGTAAGGTGACTCGTGTACTTTGCCTCTGCACGCCAGATCAGGAAAATGCTGCCAAGGAGGCTGGTGCTGACTATGTAGGTCTTGATGAGTACATCGAAAAGATCAAGGGTGGCTGGACTGATGTCGACGTTATCATAACCATGCCCGCTATCATGGGTAAGATAGGTGCTCTGGGTCGCATACTTGGTCCCCGTGGCTTGATGCCTAACCCCAAGAGCGGTACCGTTACCATGGATGTTGCCAATGCTGTCCGTGAGGTCAAACAGGGTAAGATTGACTTCAAGGTTGACAAGACCGGTATCGTTCATACATCTATCGGTAAGGTAAGTTTTACCCCTGAAATGATTGCCCAGAACGCTAAGGAGTTCATGTCAACTATTATCAAGTTGAAGCCTGCCGCTGCCAAGGGTACATACATCAAGAGTATTTATCTTTCAAGTACAATGAGCCGTGGTATTAAGATTGATCCAAAGACCACAGAGGAAATCTAAAATAGTAATTGATCATGAGAAAGGAAGATAAAGGCTTAATTATTGCACAGCTTGGCGAAATGCTGAAGCAGTATCCTCACTTCTATATTGTGGATGTGGAGGGTATGAATGCAGGTGAGACAAGTGCATTGCGTCGCTTGTGTTTCAAGAACAACCTCAAGATGGTTGTCGTGAAGAACACATTGCTGCACAAGGCTCTGGAGGCAAGTGAAATTGAGTTCGATGCTCTGTATCCCACATTGGTAGGTACTACGGCAGTTCTCTTTACCGAGATTGCCAATGCACCTGCAAAGATGATGAAGGAACTCAAGGGCAAGAAGGTTGAGAAGCCTGTTTTGAAGGCAGCCTATGCTGAGGAAGGCATTTATGTCGGTGCTGAGCAGTTGGATGCGTTGTGCTCTATCAAGAGCAAAAACGAGGTTATTGCCGACATCGTTGCTCTGTTGCAGTCTCCTGCAAAGAATGTCCTGTCCGCCCTGCAGAGTGGCCAGAACACAATTCACGGTGTTCTCAAGACATTGGGCGAGCGTCCCGAATAAACATCGGTGTCGCCGTATAAACATAATCAAAAGTAACAAACTAATCAATAAATAAGTAAATAAAATGGCAGATTTGAAAGCTATCGCTGAAGAGTTGGTAAACTTGACAGTAAAGGAAGTTAATGAGTTGGCAACTATCCTGAAGGATGAGTATGGTATTGAGCCCGCTGCTGCAGCTGTTGCAGTTGCTGCTCCTGCTGCAGGTGCCGGTGAGGCAGCTGTTGAGGAGAAGACAGATTTCGATGTTGTATTGGTTGAGGCAGGTGCAGCCAAGCTTCAGGTTGTAAAGGCTGTTAAGGAAGCTTGCGGCTTGGGTCTGAAGGAGGCTAAGGAGATGGTTGACGGTGCTCCAAGCACCCTGAAGGAAGGTATGCCCAAGGCTGACGCAGAGGCTCTGAAGAAGACTCTCGAGGAGGCTGGTGCCAAGATCGAGCTGAAGTAATCAGAACTTCCTGGAATCAGGAATACGGTAAAGGATCCTCTGGTAGAGGGTTCTTTACCTTTTTGTGTCTATAAATACAAAGTCACCCCAAAAGACTAATTTAGATGTCTAATATTATTAACAACAGAGTAAATTTTGCAACGGTCAAGGCTCCTTATGCTTATCCGGATTTCCTTGATGTGCAGTTGAAGTCTTTTAAGGACTTCCTCCAGTTGGATACTCCACCGGAACTACGTAAGAACGATGGTCTGTATAAGGTCTTTAGTGAGAACTTCCCTATTGCGGATACACGAAATAATTTCGTTCTCGAGTTCTTGGACTATTATATTGATCCGCCACGCTATTCTATCGAAGAATGCCTTGAACGAGGATTGACTTATAGTGTACCTCTGAAAGCCAGATTAAAGCTGTATTGTACCGATCCTGATCACGAAGAGTTTGACACAAAGGTGGAGGATGTCTTTCTTGGTCCTATTCCTTATATGACAAACAACGGTACTTTTGTTATTAATGGTGCCGAACGTGTTGTCGTAAGTCAGTTGCATCGTTCTCCGGGCGTTTTCTTCGGAAGCAGTGTTCATAGCAACGGTACCCAGTTGTATTCGGCGCGTATAATTCCGTTCAAGGGCAGTTGGATAGAATTTGCAACTGATATCCAGAATGTGATGTATGCCTACATCGACCGTAAGAAGAAGTTGCCTGTAACAACATTGTTGCGCGCTATCGGTTACGAGAATGACCGTGATATCTTGGAAATCTTCGACCTTGCCGAGGTTGTAAAGGTTACCCCTGAGAATCTGAAGGCACACCTTGGCCAGAAGTTGGCGGCACGCGTGTTGAAGAGCTGGGTTGAGGACTTTGTGGATGAGGATACCGGTGAGGTTGTGACAATTGAGCGTAACGAGGTTCTTCTTGACAGAGAGAGCGAACTGACCGAAGCAAATATCGAGCAGATTCTCGGAAGTGGCGAAACTACAATATTGCTCCATAAGAGCGAGAACCAGGGTAGTGATTACAGTATTATCTTCAATACGCTGCAGAAGGATACGTCAAATAGCGAGAAGGAGGCTATTACATATATTTACCGACAGCTGCGCAATGCTGATCCTGTGGATGATGCCAGTGCCAAGGAAGTTATATATAACTTGTTCTTCTCTGATAAGCGTTATGATCTGGGTGAGGTAGGGCGTTACCGCATCAACAAGAAGCTGAATTTGTCTACGGATAATGATGTCCGTGTCTTGACAAAGGAAGATATTATCGAGATTATCAAATATTTGATAGAACTGATAAACAGCAAGGCTAATGTCGATGATATTGACCACTTGAGCAATCGTCGTGTACGCACGGTAGGCGAACAGCTCGCGAACCAATTCGCCATAGGTCTGGCGCGTATGAGCCGCACTATACGTGAACGTATGAATGTGCGTGACAATGAGGTGTTCAGTCCTACGGATTTGATTCACGCCAAGACGATTTCCGGTGTTATAAACACTTTCTTCGGAACCAATGCACTGAGCCAGTTCATGGATCAGACCAATCCTTTGGCCGAGGTAACGCACAAACGTCGTCTCTCTGCCCTTGGCCCCGGCGGTCTGTCTCGAGAGCGTGCCGGTTTTGAGGTGCGAGACGTACACTTTACGCACTATGGCCGTCTGTGTCCCATTGAGTCTCCGGAAGGTCCCAATATCGGTCTTATAAGCAGTCTTTGCGTATATGCGAAGATAAATGACCTGGGTTTCATCGAGACCCCATATAGAAAGGTGGAGAACGGTGTTGTCGATCTTTCTCCTGAGGGTATAAAGTATTACAGTGCAGAGGAGGAGGAGAAACTGGTTATCGGTCAGGGTAACGCTCCGTTGCGTGATGACGGAACCTTTATACGTAAGGTCGTTAAGTGTCGCTGTGATGATGACTATCCCGTAGTTCCTCCTACTCAGGTTGACCTGATGGATGTCGCTCCGCAGCAGATTGCGTCGATCGCAGCCGGTTTGATTCCTTTCCTGGAGCATGATGATGCTCACCGCGCATTGATGGGCAGTAACATGATGCGTCAGGCTGTTCCCTTGTTGCGTACCGAGGCTCCTATTGTCGGTACAGGTATAGAGAAGCAGTTGTGTGAAGACAGCCGCACCATGATTACGGCAGAGGGCGATGGTATTATCGATTATGTGGATGCAACAACAATACGTATTCTCTATGACCGCACGGAAGAGGAGGATTTTGTAAGCTTTGAGCCTGCCATGAGGGAATACCGTATTCCCAAGTTCCGTCGCACCAACCAGAATATGACCATTGACCTGCGTCCTATCTGTGAGAAAGGTCAACGTGTCAAGGCCGGAGATATTTTGACAGAGGGCTATTCCACAGAGGCCGGCGAACTGGCGTTGGGTAAAAACCTGCTGGTTGCCTACATGCCTTGGAAGGGTTACAACTATGAGGATGCCATCGTTCTTAACGAACGTATCGTCCGTGAAGATGTTTTGACAAGCGTTCATGTCGAAGAGTTCAGTTTGGAGGTTCGTGAAACCAAGCGAGGCATGGAGGAACTGACCAGCGATATTCCGAATGTAAGCGAAGAGGCCACCAAGGATTTGGACGAGAACGGCATCATACGTATCGGTGCCAATGTTGTTCCTGGTGATATCATGATAGGTAAGATTACTCCGAAGGGTGAGAGCGATCCCAGTCCGGAGGAGAAGTTGCTGCGTGCAATCTTCGGTGACAAGGCAGGCGATGTCAAGGATGCTTCATTGAAGGCAAGTCCTTCGTTGAAGGGTGTTGTTATTGACAAGAAGTTGTTCTCCAAGTCTATCAAGACACGTTCCGCCAAGGCTGAGGACAAGAAGCGTATTGCTGCTATCGATGAGGAATTCGACTGCAAGGTTGCCGATTTGAAGGCTATCCTTATTGATAAGTTGCTCGAACTCACCGCGGGCAAGCCCAGTGCCGGTGTAAAGGATTACATGGGTGCAGATCTGATTCCTGCCGGTGCAGAGATTACAGCTCCTGCTCTTGAGAACATAGACTTTACAGCGGTTCAGTTGAGCGGCTGGACAGAAGACGGGCACACAAATGAACTTATAAGGACGTTGGTCATCAATTATCTGAAGAAATATAAACTTCTGGATGCTGAGATAAAGCGTGCGAAGATAGCTATTACCATAGGTGATGAATTGCCCAGCGGTATTATCCAGATGGCCAAGGTATACATTGCCAAGAAGCGTAAAATTGGCGTCGGTGACAAGATGGCGGGTCGTCATGGTAACAAGGGTATTGTATCCAAGGTTGTGCGCCAGGAGGACATGCCTTTCCTCGCTGACGGTACTCCCGTGGACATTGTGTTGAACCCTCTGGGTGTGCCAAGCCGTATGAACATCGGACAGATTTTCGAGACTGTACTCGGTGCTGCCGGTAAGAAACTCGGCGTAAAATTCGCTACTCCGATCTTTGACGGTGCCCATCTTGAGGATTTGAACGAATGGACCGACAAGGCTGGTCTGCCGCGCTACTGTTCCACACAGTTGTATGACGGTGCTACAGGTGAGCCTTTCGACCAGTTGGCAACTGTCGGAATTGCTTACATGCTCAAACTTGGCCACATGGTTGAGGACAAGATGCATGCACGTAGCATTGGTCCTTATAGCTTGATTACTCAGCAACCTCTTGGCGGTAAGGCTCAGTTCGGTGGTCAGCGTTTCGGTGAGATGGAGGTTTGGGCCATCGAGGCGTTTGGCGCAAGTCATGTGCTTCAGGAAATTCTTACCATCAAGAGCGATGACGTGACGGGCAGAAGCAAGGCTTATGAGGCAATAGTCAAAGGCGATACCATGCCTGCGGCGGGTATCCCCGAGTCATTGAACGTGCTTCTGCATGAGTTGCGCGGTCTGGGCTTGAGAATTACGTTGGATTAAAAAAGAAAGAAACAAGATATGGCTTTCAAGAAAGAAACCAAGGTGAAGAACAACTTCACCAAGATAACCATCGGACTGGCATCACCCGAAGAGATTCTTGAGAATTCCTATGGTGAGGTGCTTAAACCCGAGACCATCAACTACCGTACTTATAAGCCGGAACGCGATGGCCTGTTCTGTGAACGTATTTTCGGCCCGACCAAGGATTATGAG
>CAMWRK010000131.1 GCA_947176655.1 uncultured Prevotellaceae bacterium
CGTCAGAGGTGTATAAGAGACATAGCATACGCCTTCTCCACTGCCGCCATGGACACCATACTGATCCATGCCAGCGTGATACGCTGCAATGGCCGAGGCTACCTGATGACCGCCCCCAGCGGTACAGGCAAAAGCACCCACACCTACCTCTGGTATACAACCATTCCCGGCTGCGATCTGATGAACGATGACAATCCGGTCATCAGGATTTCTGCCGATGGACAGGCCATTGTCTACGGCTCGCCATGGAGCGGCAAGACACGGTGCTACCGCAACATAGAGGCTCCCATAGGAGGCATAGTCAGCATAAAACGAGGTCAGGAGAACAGCATACGCCGCCTTGCGCCACTGGAAGCGTTCACTATGCTTCTGCCGGCATGCAGCAACATGAAGTGGGATGCACGCATATACAACAGTATCTGCGACAACATAACAAAGTTCATACAGTTCTGCGACATCTGGGAACTGGAATGTCTGCCGGACAGTGCAGCCGCAACATTGTGCCATGATACCATCTGCCGTTAAGACAGCATATAGGATTCTGCGCCTCCTGCTACACCCTCTGAGACAGAAGTACCGCAGGAAAAACGGCATGAAAACAGACAGGCTACGGATGGAATTGCCCAACAACGTCCTGCTCGGAGCCGTAAAAGATGCTATACGCAAAGGACATACTGCCACCATAACTGTCATAGGCTACAGCATGCGCCCGTTCGTAGAGCACCTGCGCGACAAGGTTCTGTTGGACACGCCAGCGGAGGCTACGATTGGCGATGCCGTACTGGCGGAGATAACACCAGACACCTATGTCCTGCACCGCATCATAGATGTTATACCGCACGCCTGGGATACAGATTTGGACAAAATAATTCTGATGGGCGACGGTAATACAAACGGCACAGAACATTGCCTGCGCAAAAACCTTTGCGGCAAAGTTACACAATACATACGCCCCGGCAGAACCATCCAGGCTGACAATCCGTCTCTCGTCAGGAATGTCAGATTGTGGAGACGCCTGTTACCGGTGCGCAGATACCTGCTGACATTATACAACGCCATAATATAGATAGCAGACAGAAAATAATTAAGATACAAAATAAGGAGAATGAAAATAAAAGACGGATTTGAACTGCGCGAGGTATGCGGGGAATACATTGTCGTGAGCCACGGAGACAACAATATAGACTTCTCCAAAGTGGTGCATCTGAATGAATCAAGCGCTCTAATGTGGCAAGCGATACACGGAAAGGATTTCACTGTCGATGACATGGCAGAAACACTCACAAAGAACTACGATGTAGACAACAAAGAGGCATTTGCCGATGCCACTGCAGTCCTTGACAAATGGAAACAATTGGAGATGGTAGAACAATAATCCCACAAACGCACACGACAAGACTATGGAACAGATATGGCAAGACGTAGCAGCATGGATAGAGCTGCTGGCAGAAACACTGCGCATTCCAACCTCTTTCCTTATCATTGAGTTTATAGGAACCTTTGCATTCGCCCTATCCGGCATACGTCTGGCCAGTGCCAAGCATTTCGATGTCTTCGGCGCATGGATTGTAGGCATGGCGACAGCCATAGGCGGCGGAACACTGCGCGACATAATGCTTGGTGTCAACCCTTTCTGGATGATGAACGAGATATACTTCATCTGGTGTGCCATTGCCGTGCTTTTCGTGCACATCTTCGCCAAATATCTGGTCAAGCAGGAGAACACGTGGTTCATATTCGACACCATCGGACTGGCTCTCTTCAATGTCGTAGGCATAGAGAAAACCCTGCAAATGGGATTCCCCATGTGGACGGCCATTACCATGGGATCCGTCACCGGTGCCGCCGGCGGTGTCATACGCGATGTCCTCATCAACGAAGTGCCGCTGATTTTCCGCAAGGAGATATATGCCCTGGCCTGTGTCGCCGGCGGCATAGTATACTCAATACTGTACACCATGGGCTTCGATGCCACCATCAATGCCCTGGCCTCCAGCGTAGTTGTCATTACAGTCAGATGCCTGGCCGTCAGATTCAGCTGGCATCTTCCCATTGTCAGGGGAGAATAATTTCATGAAACACGCAATAACGCTCATAAGCCTGCTTCTGCTGACCATCTCCGCACATGGCCGGCATGAGGTGTATGACCGTAATGTGCGCACACTACAGGTAACTGTAAACGGCAACCCATTCCTTCCTCCCGTACTGAAACTGGGCAAGCCGGCATATCTGGAAATTTCATGGGACGAGATGTCTCACGACTACCACCGCTACACCTACCGTATACAACACTGCACACGCGACTGGCAACCGTCAGCCGACCTGTTCGAGAGCGATTACCTGTACGGAACCAACGGCCTGCCGGTAGAAAACTACGAGACAAGTTTCAACACTACACAACTCTACACACACTACTCGCTGACATTCCCAAACAAGGATGCCTCTATACTGATAAGCGGTAACTACAAACTGCTTGTCATGGAAGACGGACAGGAAGAAGACGGGGAACCGGCGATAGAAGTACGCTTCCGCGTTGTAGAAGAAAAAACGAAACTGACCATGCAGGTTGTGTCCAATACGGACATGGACTTCAACGACCGGCACCAGCAGGTGTCGCTTCAACTGAATTACAGCAATCTGAACGTAACAGACCCATACAAGCAGATATATGCCGTGGTAGCACAGAACCGCAGGGAATCACGCACAGTGTCCGGCATACGCCCGGATGTCAACAAGGCCAACGGACTTGAGTGGACACACTGCCGCGAACTGATATTTCCGGCAGGGAACGAATATCACAAGTTCGAAATTCTGGACGTGAACCACTCCGGAATGAATGTAGACCGCATGCGCTGGTTCGACCCTTACCACCATGCCATACTGTGGACCGACGAAGTACCTGGCAGCTATATCACTACAGAAGACCACGACGGAGCCTTCCTTCCGAGGACAGAGAGCCGCGAAAACAACGAGACGCAGGCGGAATACGTCATTGTACACTTCACCCTGCAATCGCCGCGTCTGCCGCAGGACGTATATGTCAACGGGCAGTGGAGCAACGGCGATACTGATCCGGAATGCATCATGGAATACGACAACGAAACCGGATGCTACGAGACTGCTGTACTGTTGAAACAGGGATACTACGATTATCAGTACATCACTGCCGACGGATCCACACAGCGAACCATAGGAGATTTCTGGCAAACAGAAAACGAATACCAGGCATTTATATATTACAAAGAACCTGGCGGACGCTATGACAGAATAGTGGGATACACACAATTACACACACGCTTCTGAGCGTATCCGCAACCGGGCACCAAAAGACAGACCAATGGAAAAGAAAGAATATACATCTGTAAATCACATAGTAAAATACATCGGCATCTTCGGAGGCGTGGAAATACTGAAGACGCTGGCGAATCTGTCCCGCGGCAAAATAACCGCATATTTCTTAGGTCCCCTCGGTGTCGGTCTCATTGCCATATACCAGAATATCCTTGAACTGATACGTTCCTGTACCAACATCGGGCTGGAGACGGCAGGCATACAGCAGCTGAGCGAAATCAGTGCCGAGAAACGATACGAAGAAGCCGCCACAATGTCCAAGGTCATACGCACGTGGTCCATGGCGATAGCCCTGCTGGGAACCATGGCGTGCATAGTTCTGGCTCCGCTTCTGGAACGGCTGTACTTCAGCGAGACGCACAGCGGATACATAGCCATCATGATGCTGGCTCCGGCTGCATTTTTCGCACCGATAGCCGCCGGAGAGTGTTCCATCCTGAAAGGTACGCACAAACTGAAACGTGTGGCCGTCGTGGAACTGCTCGGAGCCGTCGGCACCGTCATCTGCACACTGCCCATATACTGGATTATGGGAGTCAGCGGCATCATCCCGGCCCTGGTTCTCTGCATTACCATAGAGGCTCTGGTGCATCTTTTCTTCTGCATACAGGTCATGCCGTACAGGATAGACATGTTCTCCGCCGATGTGTGGAAAAGTGGCATACCGCTGCTGAAATTCGGCATCCCATACGCCCTTACCGCCATAATGGGTGCCGTAACCACCACCATCCTGTACAAAATCATCGACACCACATCGGATGTGGCATACTACAAGACAGGCTATGCCCTGATAATGTATTATGTCAGCATTGCATTCAGTTCCAATTCCAGCGACTATTTTCCGCGACTGGCAGGTATATGCCACGACAAGGAGATGAAAACGGCTGCCGTGAACAACCAGATACACACCAGTTTCATTCTCACCACCCCGATGGTCATGGCTTTCCTTTTGGCAATACCGTTGATTGTCGTCGTACTCTTTACAGATGAGTTCATGCCCATCGTCAGCATGTGCGTCATGGCAGGCTTGTTCCAACTCCTGCGTTCCGTGACACTGCCCATGGAATATGTCTCCTTGGCTCACGGCCATTCGTGGATGTTCCTTCTGCTTGAGGGGCTGTACAACATCATGACCATCGCCGCCACATTCTTCCTCTATGACCGTCTGGGCATGGCCGGGATAGGCATTGCCCTGTCCATGGTAGGCGTTGCCAATACGGCAATCCTCGCTATGGTCAACCGCATATTCTACAACATCAGCATCTCACGTCGCAACTGGATGACCATCGCTGCCGGAGCCGGCATAGTCATCTGCATCATCGTGCTCTGCAATCAGGAGGACACAGCACTGCGTTTCGGTGCAGGCATTCCGCTCACCCTGCTTGCGGCGGCATACAGCTACCTGACTTTGCGAAAGAGCATCAAGGAATGACAACCGAGAAGGAACTTCCCGCCGTTAGTGTCGTCGTTGCCGTGTACAACATGCGGGAACACATACGTCAGTGCGTGGAGTCGATCCTGAACCAGAGTTTCCCACACTTGGAACTGATCCTGGTGGACGATGCCGGCACAGACGGTACGGTGGAAATCCTGCACGAGTATGAACAACGCGACGGGCGCGTGCACCTGATAAGGCGCGAGGCGAACGGCGGGGCACAACTGGCCCGCAACGACGGAATCGCCGTTTCACGCGGGAAGTACGTCATCACTGTGGATCATGATGACATGCTGGAGCGCGATGCTCTGAAACTGGCCGTAGAGACATTCCGCAGGCACGAGGGACTGCAATGCGTGTGCATGAGAGAGGTAAGGCTGCTGCCCGGCGGAGGCATCATAGAGCATAGGGAGAAGAACTGTTTCGGCATCATCAGCGGAGAAGAAGCGTACAGGAGAAGCATAGGGTGGCGCGGCATAACCGGCAGGATGATGGTCACCAGGGAACTGCAGATGCGTTTCCCCTTCGATAACTGCGAACGCGTCTACGGCGAGGACAACACGGCACAGCTGCAGTTCCTTGCCTCACCGCATGTATGCAGCTGCGAGGGAATATATTACCACAGACTGCTCGACACATCGCTGTCGCACAAAGTCAGCCTGAACAACATACGTGGCAACGTACGGTTCATTGCCATGAGACGACATCTGCTGGAACTCGGCTGCGAAGAGGAGATACAGCGCCTTAACGAGACTGCCTTCTGGGACAGCATCATTGCCTCATGCCACTACTACCATCTTAACCGCAACGGCTTCTCAGCTTCCGACCGAAAGGAGGCTCTTGGACTTATCGCAATGATGAGGGAGCAGGCCGACATGAAACATGTAGCTCTGCCGGCACGTCTCAAACCGGGGCACATGAAAATGCCGTGTCTCCGGCTTTTCATGTGGCAGACAGCACTGTTCTTTGCCCTGCGGCATCTGCTAAAAGGCGAAGAAGACATACTGAACTGAAAGACGGCCATCCCACACCAGACCAGACAGCGATGCTACAAGCCCTGAAGACATTTATCCGCAGACTCACGTATAACGCAACGGCGGCAACCTTGCCTTTGCGCCACATGGTCTGCGGACGGCACCTTCCGGTACACATACCTATGGACGAGGAGGAAGCGACTGAGCTGCTTGCATCCATCCACCCCGATAAAGGACAGTCATGTCTGTTCAGCAACAAGATACACGCTACACACGACCTGCACATCATCATCCCCGTAT
>CAMWRK010000132.1 GCA_947176655.1 uncultured Prevotellaceae bacterium
CTCCAACACCAGGTCGGCCATGAACTGCATCTCCACCGTCACTGTACCCTCGCCGTTGCACTCCTCACAGCGGCCTCCATCGGCATTGAAACTGAAATATGCCGCCGTAAAGCCCATCTGATGCGACAAAGCCTGCTGGGCAAAAAGCTTGCGTATCTCGTCCCAAGCTTTGACGTAAGTCACCGGATTAGAGCGCGAACTCTTCCCTATCGGGTTTTGGTCCACAAACTCTATGGCATGTACAGCCTTGACATCGCCCTGCAGCGAAGCGAACTCGCCCGGACGGTCGCCGGCTTCGTCAAGGCTGCGTTTGACAGCGTTGAAAAGTATGTCGCGCACCAAGCTGGACTTTCCTGAACCGGATACGCCAGTTACGCAGGTCATGACGTTCAGGGGGAAACGCACATCAACACCCTTCAGATTATTGGCACGCGCTCCGCATATTTCTATATAGCGGTTCCAGCTGCGCCTGCTTTCGGGCACAGGAATGCTGTCCTCACCCATAAGATAGGAAAGGGTGTGAGACTTTACTCCTACATATGCAGCCTCGGAGACAGCGGGCATAGCAGGGCCGTTATACATTATGCGACCGCCGAGACGCCCGGCATCCGGTCCGACATCTATTATCCAGTCGGCGGCACGCATTATTTCCTCATCGTGCTCCACAACAACAACGGTATTGCCAAGGTCTCTAAGTTGCAGCAGAACCTTTATCAGCCGTTCCGTATCGCGGGAGTGAAGGCCTATGGACGGTTCGTCCAAGATATACAGACTACCTACCAAGGCTGATCCAAGCGACGTAGCCAGATTTATTCGCTGCGACTCTCCGCCTGACAGGGAGTTGGAAGGTCTGTTCAGAGTGAGATACGGCAACCCGACATCCACGAGGAACTGCAACCGTGAGCGTATCTCCACCAGCAGACGCATGGCAACCTTGCTCTCACTCTCCGTGAGATGCTGCGGTACTTCCTTAGCAAACCATTCCGCCAGTACGGAAACCGGCAATTCCACCAATTCAGAGATCGTACGCCCGGCCACCCTGACATAGCCAGCCTCCGGTCTGAGTCTGCGTCCGAGACATTTCGGGCATGTCGTCTTGCCACGGTATCGTGCCAGCATCACACGGTTCTGTATCTTGTACTGCCCGGCCTTGAGCATATCGAAGAATGCGTCGATGGACAGCAGTCCCCATTCCTTTTCCTCGGGCGCGAGTTCCCACCGTGCAGCCGTCTTGTCGTCTGGCTTGCCATGCCACAGCCAGTCCTTTTCCGACTGTGTCAGTTCATAATAAGGTTTGTGCACTGGAAATCCTCGTTCGGAGTTCAAACGTATGAACCACGTTTTCCATTCTCCCATCTTCTCACCCCTCCAGCACTGGACGCAACCTTCGTAGAGAGAAAGGGAGGTATTCGGTATGACCAGGCGTTCGTCTATGCCCATGACCTTGCCGAAGCCCTCACACTCAGGACAGGCTCCAAGGGGTGAGTTGAAAGCAAAAAGCCGGTCCGTGGGTTCCTGAAATACAATTCCGTCAGCCTCGAAGCGCGAGTTGAACCTGTGGAGTATGCCAGCAGGATAGAAGCGCAAGAGCATCTCCCCCGCCCCTTCATAAAAAGCGGTCTCCACACTGTCTGTCAGGCGTGATATGCTGTCGCTGTCGTCGCGCACCGAAAGGCGGTCTATGACCAGGTACAGTTCATCGTGCTCTCCACGGGCTGTTCTGGTCAGATAGTCCTCTATCGTAGTAATCTGTCCGTTGACTTCGATACGGACAAAACCCTGTTGCATATACTTCTTCAGACTGTCGTCCGTAGCAGCCTGTCCCTTGTTCCCGTCAATATTTATAGAAGCCAGAACAGCGAAACGGCTGCCTCGTGTGTACGACATAACGCAACGTACAACGTCCTCCACACCCTGTTTTCTTACCTCTTCTCCGCTGACCGGACTGTATGTATGTCCCACACGGGCAAAGAGCATACGCATATATTCGTATATCTCTGTACTTGTACCCACTGTGGAACGTGGATTGCGGCTGCTTACCTTCTGTTCTATGGCTATGGCAGGAGGAATACCCTTGATGTAGTCGCATTCAGGCTTCCCCATACGTCCGAGAAATTGTCGGGCATAACTGGAGAGGCTCTCCACATACCTGCGTTGTCCCTCGGCATACAGGGTATCAAAAGCCAGACTGGACTTGCCGGAACCGGACACACCGGTAACGACTATCAGCTTGTCGCGAGGTATCTCAACGTCTATGTTCTTCAGGTTGTTTACCCTTGCGCCTTTTATCTTTATGCTTTCCATTGCATCTCGTTGCTTATGCGATATCCTGCCTACAGTTTTATCTTCTTTCCCTTGCTCTCGTTCTGCATGTGGTCAAGGGCAGTAACGACGTATGTACATCCACCGGCATCGGCAGGCAGATTGTAAAACGTGTTGCGCGTCACCGTCACCAGATTGGCAGGATTGCCCAGGTCTACCTTTTCCCCACGCACGAAACGGTATATGGCATACCATACCGCACGATCCATGAGGGTCTTTGCCTTGGGGGCTGTCCAGAACAACGTAGGGCCGTCCTTGGTGGCAATGATTGCCGGACGGCGCACCTGCCCGGGAGCCTTGTTGTCTATCCAGGGCATCAGCGGAGCCAAGGCAGGATACCGATGATAATCCTCCTTGAGCATGGTGCCATACATACCGGTGTTGTCGACCACGGCCTTGGCATACCACTGGCAGCTGCCCTCTATTCCTGGGAGGGAACGTTGCAGGGCATACTTGGCTCTCATCTGATGCGTGCCGGGAACCTGCACGTCGGCATACTTCACCGTGCGCTCCACGTCCTGACCAATGTACAGGTGGCGTTCTCCCGCTTTGTCGCTCCACCAGCGTATCAGAGTCTCGTAGTCGGCTGTGGGGTGTCCTATCTGCCAGTATATCTGCGGTATGTTGTAGTCCACCCATCCACGGCGCACCCACTCCAGTACATCGGCATACAGGTCATCATAGTTCTGCAGCCCGGACGTTGCCGAGCCGGCGGGATCGTTTGCCTTGTTGCGGTAGATTCCGAACGGACTTACCCCGAACTTACACCAGGGCTTGACGCTTTTTACTGCTTCGTTGAGCATACAGACGAACTTGTTGACATTGTCGCGCCGCCAGTCCTCGCGGGACATACCGTTGCCGTAGGTTGCATACGTGGCATCGTCAGGGATAGGCAGCCCATTGGCCGGATAGGGATAGAAATAGTCATCAATGTGCAGGCCGTCGACATCATAGCGGCCAACTATATCCATTGCCACCTGGCATATATACTCCCTGTTCTCCGGCATACCCGGGTCGAAAAGCAGGAGACCGTCGTACTGGAAGAAGCGTTCCGGATTGCGGAAATAAGGATGTCCGGCTGCCAGTGCGGAGGTACCTTTGGTCTTGGCACGGAAAGGATTTATCCAGGCATGGCATTCCATGCCGCGGCGATGGCACTCCTCCACCATCCAAGCCAGAGGATCCCAATATGGCTCGGGCGCACGCCCTTGCTCTGCCGTCAGATAGCGGCTCCATGGTTCATAAGGACTGGCATACAGGGCATCGCCCTCGGCACGAACCTGAAACATGATGGCGTTGATGCCGCACCTCCTAAGTTCGTCCAGCTGCATCGTCAATGTATTCTGCATCCGCCCCCTGCCTATGCCTGTCCATTGATTGTTGACACACTGTATCCATGCCCCGCGAAACTCCCGCTTTGGGCCATGAACTCCTGTCCCGCCATCGCCGCTCCGATTCACCGTCTCCGACATATCTGCCTTACATACACCTGCTGCAAGCAGTGCCATTAAAACAATAATGTATTTCATAATGAAGACAAAGTTAGAAAAAAACGGCCTAAGTTGCATGCCATCCGTCCGCTTTTAGCAGCAAACGGTTAGCAGAAAGGCTTTTTCGAGATAACACTATCAGCTAATCCGGATATTTTACGTAAATTTGCACGAAAATATACAAACACAACAGCTATATGGAAAACCGTTACATAACAGTACAGTACAAGCTCTATGCCCCCATGGGAAAGGAGCAGAAAACAGAACTTATAGAAGAGACCCGTCCAGATGTCCCTTTCCAGTTTATCAGCGGCATGGGCATGGTGCTCGATGCTCTGGAGAACTACCTCCGCCCGTTGGAGGCAGGTACGCCTTTCAAAATCACCCTGACCGAGGACGAAGCATACGGTCCGTACATCCAGGAAGGTGTGCAGGAGGTTCCTGTGGAGGCATTCTTCATTGACGGCAAACTGGACAATGAGCATATATACGAAGGAGCCATCGTACCACTCGTCAACTCCGAGGGAGAACGCTTCAACGGCACCGTGGCCGAGATAAAGGAGAAGGTCATTGTCGTGGATCTTAACCACCCCCTCGCCGGCAAGGCGCTTACCTTTGAAGGCACGGTAACGGAAAACCGTGAGGCGACCAACAAGGAGATCCAGGACTATCTCAACAGTCAGAGCGGCTGCGGAGGATGTGGCGGCTGTGGCGGAGGCAACTGTGGAGAGGGTGGTTGCGGAGGCGGCTGCAAGGGCGGCTGCGGAGGATGCGACTGACGGATAACGTACTATGCATCCAGTCCTCCAGGACACGACCTCACCGATACCATAACAACATTAACCGCAGTATATTACATTGAATACATTCGGCAACATATACCGTCTCACCACATTTGGCGAAAGCCATGGCGCAGGCATAGGCGGAATCATAGACGGCATGCCGGCAGGCATAGACGTGGACATGGACTTTATCCAAAGCGAACTGAACCGCCGGCGTCCCGGCCAGAGCCGTCTGACCACGGCACGCAAGGAAGAGGACAGTGTGGAGATACTAAGCGGCGTGTTCGAGGGACGCACAACGGGTTGTCCGATAGGTTTTCTGGTGAGAAACGCCAACCAGCACAGTTCCGACTACGACAACATGCGAGACCTCTTCCGCCCGTCACATGCCGACTACACATACACTGTCAAATATGGCATGCGCGACCATCGCGGCGGCGGGCGTTCCTCGGCACGCGAGACCATCAGCCGTGTGGTGGGAGGCGCTTTTGCACAACTGGTACTGCGCCGGCTTGGCATAACGGTTCGCGCATACACCTCACAAGTGGGCGACATAGCCTTGCCCGGAACATACCGGGACTATGACCTCAGCCTCACGGAGAAAAGCCCGGTGCGCTGTCCCGACCCAGAAACAGCACAGCGCATGACCGACCTCATCATGCAGGTGAAAGGCGACGGCGACACCATAGGAGGAGTCGTCTCGTGCGTGGTACAGGGATGCCCGGCAGGACTGGGCGAGCCGTCATTCGGCAAGCTGCATGCCGCCCTCGGAAGTGCCATGCTCAGCATCAACGCCGCAAAAGGATTCGAGTATGGCATGGGATTCTCCGGCATGCACCTGCGAGGGAGCCAGCAGAACGACATATTTGTTCCGGTCGCCGCCAACGGGACTGACTGTGACAGGCACCGTGGAGACTCTGGCCGCATAACCACTCTTACGAACAATAGCGGAGGTGTTCAGGGCGGCATCTCCAACGGGCAGGACATTTATTTCCGCGTTGCCTTCAAGCCTGTTGCCACGGTACTGATGGAACAACCCACCGTCACCACCGACGGCACCCCCACCATTCTCGCCGCCCGTGGTCGTCACGATGCCTGCGTACTGCCTCGCGCCGTCCCAGTCGTCGAAGCCATGGCGGCAATGACCGTGCTGGACTACTATCTGCTTGACCGTGCCACGCGCATTTAGGGAAAGGTAACGACCGTACTATTATAAAGAAATCGCGCGAGGTCATTCGCGCGATTTCTTTTAAAAGGTGCACCGCCCATAAGATTGTAAATGTATCTCCTGTCAAGCCGGCATTCATATCAGGATATTTCAATATGCCATCGGCCATTTCTATAGAGGCAGAACCGGTTCCTCTCATGCGTCTTCACGGTCTCCCAAATGCGTCCCCGTGATGTCGAGATTTAGACATCGTGGTCTTAAGCGTTAAGACCGTCGGTCTTCGCGCTTAAGACCAC
>CAMWRK010000133.1 GCA_947176655.1 uncultured Prevotellaceae bacterium
CCATTTCCTCGTCAAAGATGTCGGTGTAGTATAGGCTAAACATCGCTTAATAATTGTTTTCTTCCATTATATTTGTATTCTTGTTAATATATTTTATTAATGCTGCCCAGCCGTCTCTTGTTCGAATAGGCGTAATCATCTCTGTCCGATAAGTTACTGTAATACAGTTGTTTCTTCCTCGGAACCATGCAGGTGGTCGAACAGCTCCGAACCTCTCTTTTCGCCTATGCACGCCGTCAGGTCTGCCAATGGTGCCTGTCGTATTCTGGCCATGGTGCGGAAACGTGAGACAAGCAGTTCCCTGCTCTTGGCTCCTATGCCTGGTATGGATTTCAACTCGCTGGCAATCTGCCTCTTACTACGCTTTTCACGGTGAAAGGCAATGGCATATCTGTGCACCTCGTCCTGTATCTGGGTGAGTAGGTGGAACAGCTGGCTGTCGGTTCGCAGTCCTATTGTGCGGGGCGGGAAGCCGAATAACAGTTCGTTTGTTCTGTGTCTGTTGTCCTTGGCCAGACCCGCTATCGGAATGTTCAGGTGAAGTTCGTCTTCAACAACCCTACGTACTACTTCCATTTGTCCGCGTCCACCGTCTGTTATTATGAGGTCGGGTAGTGGAGTTTCCTCATCTGTCATGCGGGAATAACGTCTGCGCACCACCTCCTGCATGGAGGCGTAGTCATCGCTTCCTGTCACAGTCTTTATGTTGTAGCGGCGGTATTCCTTTTTGCTGGGTTTTGCCTTCCGGAATACCACGCATCCTGCCACGGCATCCTGCCCGCTGATGTTGCTGTTGTCGAAGCATTCTATGTGCATGGGAAGAGATTCCATGCATAGAGCTTCCTGCAATTCTTTCAGCAGACGCACCTGTTTCTGCTCCGGATTCAGCTTATCCTTCTGGTTTAGTCTGTCCTTGCGGTATTGCATGGCATTGAGCTTGGACAACTCGAGAAGTTTCCTTTTATCCCCCTTTTGTGGGACTGTAAAACTGATACCCTCTATGGATAGTTCCACGTGGAACGGAACTATTATCTCGCGGCTTTTACTGCCGTATCTTGCGCGCATTTCGCCGATGCCGGCAATGAGCAGTTCCTCTTCGGTTTCGTCAAGCCTTTTTGTGTATTCGAAAGTAAATGCTTGGTTTATGCTTCCGTTTACAACGTGCAGATAATTGATATAGGCCGCTCCCTTATCGTTTTCTATATTGAAAACGTCTATGTTGTGCAGTGTGTTGCTTACCACCTCGCTGCGGCTGCGATAGTTTTCCAGCAGGATGTAGCGTTTTTTCAGCGCCTCCGCCTCTTCGAAACGCATCTCCTCTGCTAGAGCCTGCATTTCGGAAAGCAGGTTCTTTTCAATATCTGCGGTGTTTCCTTTCAATATCTCGCGTGCCTCGTCTATATAGGCCAGATATTCCTGTCGGCTCTGCAATCCTGTGCACGGCCCCTTGCAGTTCTTCATGTGGTACTCGAGACATACCTTGTGTTTGCCGTTTTGTATGCTTTCAGCGGTAATTTTCTCGCGGCAGCGACGCAGAGGATACAGGTTTTTGATGAGGTCAAGCAGAGCCTGAAGAGTAGGTGTGTGACTGTAAGGGCCGAAATATGTCCCCGCTCTTTTGTCTATCTTGCGGGTGTAGATGATGCGCGGCAGGTATTCATTCGTGATGCAGATACTTGGATATGTCTTGCCGTCCTTGAGCAGGATGTTGTACCGGGGATTCCATTGTTTTATCAGGTTATTCTCCAGCAGCAGAGCGTCTTCTTCGCTTTTTACGATGATGTACCTGATGTCGCATATTCTGGAGACGAGTATTCTTGTTTTAAGGTTGTCATGTTCCCGATGGAAGTAGCTGCCGACTCTGCGTTTAAGGTTCTTGGCCTTGCCTACATATATTATGGTGCCGGTGTCGTCCAGATACTGGTAGCATCCGGGCAGTTCGGGCAGACTGTCGACTATGGCCTTGATGTGTCTCTGCGTCTCTTCGTTCACGGCGGCTTGCATGTGCTGTTTCAGTCTTGTATGCGTAATAGGGTGGTGACCTCGGTTCCCGGCGAGAAGACATCGCGGCCATGAAGGCCTTCGATGTTCAGCTCTATGATGAAGTTGATGTATATCCTGCGTGGGTTGAATTTCTTTACCAGGTCGTATACGGCCCTCATGCTGCCGCCCGTGGCCAGAAGGTCGTCGTGTATCAGCACTATGTCATCGGGGCTGATGGCATCGGCTGTCATGCAGATTCTGTCCTCGCCGTACTCTTTTATGTAGGTCTGCTCTATGGTCTTTCCAGGCAGTTTCCCCGGTTTGCGTGCCATTGCAAAGCCGGCGTGCAGGTCTGCTGCCAGTACGCACCCCAGAGGTAGGCCGCGGCTCTCTACGCCCACAACCTTGGTAATGCCTTTGTTTTTGTACAGCTCGAATGTCTCTCTTCTCATGATGTCGAGGCATTCCGGATTGCCGAACAATGGCGTTATGTCCTGAAACTGAATCCCTGGAATAGGGAAGTCCGGGATGACCCGTAGGTTCTGCAGAAGGATTCTGTTGTTCATCTCAGTGTCTTATGATATGTGGTTTGTCGTATTGTTTCACGTGAAACATTCGGTTTCTCCGATGTCTGTGCGGTCTGGACACGCTATCGTCCAAGCAGTACCAGCAGCACACTTATGTCTGAGGGCGACACTCCGGGAATTCGTGATGCCTGTGCCAGGGTCTCTGGGTTTATCTTTGTGAGCTTCTGGCGCGCTTCGGTAGAAAGAGAATTAATGGAAGCATAGTCGAACTTGCTGCGTATCCTGATATTCTCCAGACGCAGCATCTTATTTGCTATCTCACGTTCGCGCCTGATGTATCCGCCGTACTTTATCTGTACCTCTGCCGCCTCCACAATCTCTTCGCATCTGTCGGGAATGCTGTCCAGCAGCTGACGCAGAGCCGTGATGTGTCCGGACATTGTCGCAATACTGATCTGTGGACGTGTGATAAGTTCGATTAGTTTGCAACCCTTCTGGAGCGGCACCGTACCCATCTGTTCAAGAGCATCGTTGATGAGAGCCGCTTTGACGGAAAAATTGTTGCAGAAGTCCGTTATTTTTTCAATCCACTGTTTCTTTTCGATCCATCTGTCATAGCGTTCCTTTGATGCGAGGCCGATATTGTAGCTACGCTCTGTCAGTCGTGCGTCGGCATCGTCCTGGCGCAGCAGAATGCGGTACTCCGCTCTGGAGGTGAACATGCGGTACGGTTCGTCCACGCCTTTTGTGACAAGGTCGTCTATGAGGACACCGATGTATGCTTCGTCGCGGCGCAGAACGAAATTTTCCTTACCCTGAAGCTTGAGCGCGGCGTTTATGCCGGCCATCAGACCCTGTCCGGCGGCTTCCTCGTAGCCTGTGGTTCCGTTGACCTGTCCGGCGAAATAGAGATTGCCTATGACTTTGGACTCCAGAGTATGGTATAGCTGTGTCGGGTCGAAGTAGTCGTACTCTATTGCATATCCCGGGCGGTATATCTCTACGTCGCGGAAGCATGGAATCTTGCGCAGGGCTTCGAGTTGTATGTCTATGGGTAGTGAAGATGAAAAGCCGTTGAGATAAAATTCCCTCGTGTCGGTGCCCTCCGGTTCAAGAAACAACTGGTGCTGTTCCTTGTCGGCAAAGGTTACTAACTTTGTCTCGATGCTTGGGCAATATCGCGGTCCGATACTTTGTATCTGTCCGTTGTACAGAGGCGAGTCCGGCAGTCCGCGACGCAGATGCTCGTGGACATCAGCATTGGTGTAGGTGATCCAGCAAGGTAGTTGCGGCAGGGAACGTGCCTTCTCCATGAAAGAAAAATTGTGTGTCACACTGTCTCCGGGCTGTTCCTGCATCTCGTCGAAATGAACGCTTCGTCCGTCTATGCGTACCGGTGTGCCGGTCTTCATACGTCCGCATCTGATGCCGTGCCGGGTGATGCTCCCGGTCAGTTCCTTGGAGGCCGGTTCGGCACAGCGCCCCCCTTCGAGTTTCGTCCTCCCTATGTGCATCAGGCCGTTGAGGAATGTTCCTGCCGTGATTATGACGCTTCTGGCGTGCAGGGTGACATCCATGTAGGTCTTCACACCTGTTACCTTCCCGCTTGTTTCATCTACGAGAAGTTCCCTTGCCTGATCCTGCCAGATGTTAAGATTTTCGCAATTCTCGAGAATTGCGCGCCATTCGTGTATGAATTTCTCCCTGTCGCACTGTGCTCTCGGACTCCACATGGCCGGCCCCTTGCTGCGGTTCAACATTCTGAACTGTATGGCCGTCCTGTCTGTGACCTCGCCCGTGTGACCGCCAAGGGCATCTATTTCGCGTACTATCTGCCCTTTTGCAATGCCTCCGATGGCAGGGTTGCACGACATCTGTGCTATTTTGTTCATATCCATGGTCACCAGACATGTCCTGGCACCCAGTCTGGCACTGGCTGCCGCAGCCTCGCATCCGGCATGCCCTGCGCCTATGACAACAATGTCATAATAAAAATCCATCGTAAGTCTTAATTATTCTATTCGCAAAAGTACGGAATTTCTTTCGACTTTTTCTTAAAAGCATTGCACAAATAAATAAAATACCTTAAATTTGTGGCGTGTATTGTACCCGAAACCGGGTGTAGTGACAGGCTCCGCAACCGCCTCTGACAGCATAGGGGTGAAACGGCGTTGGAGACAGTCTCGGCAAGCGATCCGGACAAACATTAAATAACAATCAAATAATTCTAATCAAAATCCTATGTGGTTAATCAATTCTTCAATCGGTAGGAAGGTGGTGATGTCGGTAACAGGCATCGCGCTCATCCTGTTCTTGACTTTCCATGCGTCAATGAACGTCGTAGCCCTCATCAGTGCCAAGGGTTACAACATGATCTGTGAATTCTTGGGTGCCAACTGGTATGCGGTTGCTGCAACGGTGGGTCTGGCGTGCCTGGTGCTCCTGCACTTTGTGTATGCTTTCTGGTTGACAGTGCAGAATCGTCGTGCCCGCGGCAACAGCCGTTACGAGGTCACTGCCACTCCGGACAAAGTGGAGTGGAGCAGTCAGAACATGCTTGTCCTAGGTATTATCATTATTCTTGGCATCGGTCTGCACCTGTATAACTTCTGGGCAAAGATGATGCTTGTGGAACTTGTTCCGTGTACTGGTGACCATCACTTGGCTACCAACGGCATCTACTGGATTGTCCAGACATTCTCTTGTCCCATCTACACGGTCATCTATCTGGTATGGCTGGCCGCCCTGTGGATGCATCTGAACCATGGTCTGTGGAGTTCTATGCAGACTCTCGGTCTGAGCGGCAAGGTATGGTTCGAGCGTTGGCGTGTCATCAGCTGTGTTGTATCTACGGTCATCATCCTGATGTTTGCTGTTGTCGCCGTAGCTTTCTGTCTCGGCTGGCGTCCATGCGACTACACCGAACTGGGCAATGTTCCCGGGTGCTGCGCATTTCAGGGCCTTTGTTAGTATATAATTTTATCCCAATCCACACATCTCTAATCTACCAAAATCATGGCAAAGACTATAGATTCAAGAATCCCCGAAGGACCTATTGCTGAAAAATGGACCAATTACAAGGCTCACCAGCGTCTGGTCAATCCGAAGAATAAGCTCAAGCTTGATGTTATCGTTGTAGGTACGGGTCTGGCAGGTGCCAGTGCCGCCGCTTCTCTGGCCGAGATGGGCTTCAATGTATATAATTTCTGCATACAGGACTCTCCTCGCCGTGCACACTCAATTGCTGCACAGGGCGGCATCAATGCAGCCAAGAATTATCAGAACGACGGCGACTCGGTATACCGTCTGTTCTACGACACCGTAAAGGGCGGTGACTATCGTGCCCGCGAAGCCAACGTATACCGTTTGGCTGAGGTCAGCAATGCCATCATAGACCAGTGCGTGGCACAGGGCGTTCCTTTTGCACGTGAATACGGCGGCATGCTTGCCAACCGCTCTTTCGGCGGCGCACAGGTGAGCCGTACTTTCTATGCCAAGGGTCAGACAGGACAGC
>CAMWRK010000134.1 GCA_947176655.1 uncultured Prevotellaceae bacterium
CTATAACGGAGAGGACTTGTTTGTTCATGCCCTGCATGACACCGTGCCGGAAATAACAAAGGAGATTTATTGTGACGGGGAGAAAAAGCGTGTACCTGACGAGGAAGCGATACAGGAAGCTGGAGCGAAGATACAGGAAATCAGAAAACTTTTCAATGAATGGCTTGACCGTCAGCCGCTTTTTGTGCGTGATGAAATAGTCACCACCTACAACGAGCGTTTTAATTGCTACGTAAGACCGAGCTATGACGGTTCATGTCAGACATTCCCCGGACTTTCGTTTAACCAGTTCGGCTATGATGTGCTGTACTCCTCACAGAAAGATGCAATTCAGATGATTAAGCAGAACGGTGGCGGTATCTGCTGGCACGCAGTAGGAACAGGCAAAACTATGATTATGTGTGTCGCCGCATACGAAATGAAACGTCTCGGACTGTGCCACAAGCCTATGATTATCGGACTCAAGGCAAATGTGCATGAGATAGCCGACACGTTCCGAAAAGCATATCCTTCAGCGAGGGTGTTATATCCGGGCAAGGAGGATTTTACCCCTGCCAACCGCATGGAGGTTTTCGCAAAAATCAAGAATAACAACTGGGATTGCATCATATTGACCCACGACCAGTTTGTGAAGATACCTCAATCGGAAGAAACGATGATTGATATTTTCTCGGAAGAACTTGCAGACGTGGAACGCTCACTTGAGGTGCTTGAACAATCGACCATGCGATACCGCACGGGGAAAATGCAGAGCGGACTTGAGAAAAGGAAACAGAACCTTACCGCCACTCTCGCACAGTTGCGGCATCAGATAGAGACAAGAAAGGACAACACCGTGGATTTCCGCTCAATGGGAATAGACCACATTTTTGTGGACGAGTGCCATGCGTTCAAAAATCTTATGTTCCAGACACGGCATACAAGGGTTGCCGGTATCGGGAACACCAAAGGCTCACAAAGGGCGATGAACCTGCTTTTTGCCATAAGGGATATTCAGAAACGCACAGGGCGTGACCTCGGCGCAACATTCCTTTCGGGTACTGTTGTGGTAAACGCACTTACCGAGCTTTATGTGATGTTCAAATACTTGCGTCCCAAAGAGCTGAAAAGGCAGAGTATATCATGTTTCGATGCATGGGCTGCTATCTATACACTCAAATGTGCAGACTACGAGCTGAATGTTACGGGAGCGATTAAACGCAAAGAGCGTTTCCGCTCTTATATCAAAGTGCCGGAGCTTGCGATGTTCCTGCGCGAGATTACGGACTACCGCACGGCTGAAATGATAAATCTTGACATTCCCGACAAGAATGTGCGGTTCATCACCATTCCCCCCACTCCCGAACAGGAGGAAATGATATGTCGTCTTGTTGATTTCGCCAATTCCGGCGATTGGAGCGACCTCGGACTTACCATGCCCGAGCCTGAAAATCTTGAGAAAGCGAAAATGCTTGTAGCTACCAACGTGGCAAGGAAAATGTCTCTTGACATGAGGCTATTGGGCGACGAGTTCTGCGATGACCCCGGCAACAAGGCTTCGGTATGCGCACAGACTGTCTATGACTATTATGTGCGTTCCAATGCCAACCGTGGCACACAGTTCATATTCTCCGACCTCTCCACCTACAAGCCCGACCGGTGGAACATTTACTGCGACATTAAGGAAAAACTTGTTGCAATGGGTATCCCGGCCGATGAAATTCAGTTTATTCAGACCGCTACAACAGAGAGCGCGAGAAAAAGGCTGTTTGCCGACATGAACAGCGGAAGAGTGCGAGTATTATTCGGCTCAACGACCATGTTAGGCACAGGCGTAAATGCACAGGAAAGAGCCGTTGCGGTGCATCATCTTGAGATACCTTGGCGGCCTGCTGATATGGAACAGAGAGACGGCAGGGCTGTCCGTAAAGGCAATACCGTTAAACTCTGGGGCGACAACACGGTAGATGTGGTTGTGTATGGTACGGAGAAAACGCTTGATGCCTACAAGTTCAATCTGCTTAAGAACAAGCAAATGTTTATCAATCAGATAAACAACGGCACTATTGCAGTACGACGTATTGACGAGGACAGCATGGACGAGGATAACGGCATGAACTTTGCGGAATTTGTCGCCATTCTCTCCGGCAATACCGACCTCTTGGAGAAAGCCAAACTTGACAACCGCATAATGCAGTTGGAGAAAGAACGAGCCATTTTCAAGAAAGAGCATATCAGAGCGGAACGCACTATTACGAACAACGAGGAAGCCATCAGCCGGAACAAGGAAATTATAAGCCGATTGGAGAGCGACCTTGATTATGTTTCAAATTATCAGGGTGAAGCGTACATTACGATGTCTGATTGCAATGTAATATCCACCGAGGAAATAGGACGTGAGCTTCAGCGCCTCGCCAAGGAGAACCGCAGTCAGACATTCGTCACCATAGGCTCATACATGGGGCTGAACCTGTTAGTTAAGGCTGACTGCAACAGTTTCGGGGAGTTCGACCATAACTCTTTCTATGTAGAGGGGTTGAGCGGTCTGAAATACCGGAACGGTCAGACCGGGGCATTACCGCTTGCTTTTGCAGACAAAGTACAGTACCCTAAGATGACACTTCAGCGATTGCCGTCAATCATTGAGGGAAAACGCAAGGAGATACAGCGTCTTGAGAGCGAACAGCCTGTGCTCCGTGAAATCATAGGCCGTTCATGGAGCAAAGCCGGTGAACTTGCACAGCTAAAATCCGAGTGCGATGCCCTTCAGCACAAGATCGAGGAAGAACTGAAAAAGGCGGAGCATCCGCAGACAGAAATCGAAGACACGGCCAGACCTACTGAGGTCGCCGCATGACATAACAGATATTTGACCGTTGCCCCTCTGTTGGACTGTGAAGCTCGGCAGAGGGGTTTTACTCGTTTATGCCGAGCGAGGTCTGACGTAACCGCCCGACCTCTAATCCTTTTATAGTGTGTATTTCAAGAACAAATTTTTACAAAATCCAAGTAAATCATCAAATTATATTTGAAATACGAATTCTCATTTTAATCAGACCTCTTGTATCCTCTTATACCAATATATGATTGCCGTTTATAAGACAATTTATAATTATCCTACAGTAAATGCGCCAAGACTTGTTGAATAATCCGGAGATTTCATTGCCCGTCGTATCGCGTTCACGAACTTTATACTCTTGCCATCTTCTCCTTTCTCACGATATTGTTGTGCACCAAGCATGACTGTATCGGCTCCCATTTTTCCGTTTATCTTGTCTATTGCCGATGATATATCGCTGAGTTTCTTTCGCTTTTCCGGGTCATACTCAAACAGGTCCGGCTGCAACGAAGCTGCCGGGGATATTCCGGAAACCATAATGCCGGCTCTTTTATAGTAAATTCCCTTTCTAAAGATAGCTTCCAGAATACTGGTGGCCATTCCTACTATCTCACTTGTGGTATTGGTCGGCGTCAGGAATGAATGTGATCCGCTACTGTCATACTGAACAAGATCTTCTCTGAAGTGATTTGACTGGATATATGCCGTTACCATAGCACAGACTGAGTTCTGTCGCCTCAGTTTTACTGCACATCTAGCGGCATAGTTTGCAATGTGACTTCGTAAATCGGCAAGGTCTCTTATCATCTCCGGAAAACTACGGCTGGTTACGATGGTCTTCTTGGTAACGCCGTCCAATCCCTCGATGGCTATGCAGGGTTCACCGTGCAGTTCCTTCCACGTCCTTTCACCGGTAACGTGGTATTTTCTTCTTACATAATCTTTCGACAATGCCGCAAAGTCGTAAGCTGTATTAACACCTATATATTCAAGATTCCTTCTTATTCGTCTACCTATACCCCAAACGTCGCCTACCGGGAAAAGTCTTAAAGCCTTCTCCCTTTGTTCCTCTGTTCCTATGACGCAGCATTTGTTATATGCAGGGTACTTCTTCGCATATTTACTCGCCATCTTCGCCAATGTGTTGGTATGGGCTATACCGAGACTAACTGGCATACCGGTACATTTGAGAATTTTTTTGCATAACTGTTCTCCCCACTTGTGCAGGTCGATATTATCCATTCCGTTCAGGTCAAGGAAAGCCTCGTCAATCGAATATTGAATTACATCGGGAGCTTCCTCCCTTAGAATTGAAACTATGCGCGAGGACATATCGCCATACAATGAGTAATTCGACGAAAACGCCACTATGCCAGAGTTAGGATATTGCTCTTGTAGTTGATAAAACGGCATACCTTCAGGGATACCCATAGCCTTTACCTCTTTTGATCGTGCCACGACACACCCGTCGTTGTTACTAAGCACTACAAGCGGTGTCCTTGCTAAATCGGGCCTGAAAACCCTCTCGCAAGAGCAGAAGAAATTATCACAATCAATCAGACCTACCATCTCTGTGTGCCGGGACGTCTACGCCTGTTGGCTTTTATCGTGTACAGCACTATACCCCAAACCATGAAGTCGTCGTCACTTGTAACCTCTATCGGTCTGAACTTTCGATTGGACGGCATAAGGTAAATCTTATCCCCTCTGTTAAGGCACAGCCGCTTAAGTGTAAATTCACCGTTTATACAGCACACGGCAAGGTCTCCGTGCTCAGCCTCAATCGAGCGGTCGATGATAAGTATATCTCCCTCTGTTATTCCTTCCTCACACATGGAATCGCCTGATACTTTGGCATAAAATGTCGAAGCCGGATGCTTTATCAGGGTAGTATTAAGATCAATGCTTTCAGTGATATAGTCCTGGGCGGGACTGGGAAATCCCGCTCTTATACCATCGTCAGCATATTCCAACGGCAGTCGTGTGGAAGTATCGGCTCTATATAGTTGAAATACAATCATAAGAAAAAGAAAAGCGGATTCTTTGGCGTTTTTGGATGCAAAAATAATCGGGAGCTGTGCAAAAGTATTACACTGTAATGTTAATAATACTCAATTTTGAAATGTGCCTTTGACTTTCCCTAAAAAGACTTGACAGATTTGAGGGCGATTAACTAATATGGTTTACAGTCTCTTTTTCGTTCACCTGATTTAGGTTTACACTTCTTTAATTTTATCTCTGAAAAGGTTGTCAGCTACCTCGTATCCCTGAATCGCTTGTCATCGGCAAAGATAAACATTATATTCGGCACAGAAATTAAATCCCAGTAAAATTATTAACTTTGCACGGGATTCGAAGGGGAAACGGGCTCTGCTGAGGAGCACCCCGTCAGCAATAGGATCCTGCGCTATGCTGAACAGGCATGTCGGGCGAAGTGGCTTTTGGTTGCTTCGCTTTTTTGTTCAGATTGCGCTCATGGCTAAGAAAACCTATTCCAATAGGACAGGTTCTCTTACGTTCCATGAGTTTCTCCAGCATCTTTTTTGTGGTCCGAACTGGCGATGAACTGTTTCCGGGGTCTTCATTCCAATGCTTCTGTGCGGACGCTGCCTGTTATAGAAATCTATGATTCTATTGAGCTCTATGATACATGCGGCCACCGTAGGGATATTCATTTTGTATAGCCATTCGCTTTTCAGGATGCCATTGGCACGTTCGGCGATGGCGTTTTCAAGAGGGTCTCCGCTCTGAGTCATGCTTATGCGTATGCCGTGCTTCTTCAATTCGCGTACATAGGCGTAACTGCAATACTGGGATCCTCGGTCAGAATGATGGATGAGCAGCGAGGCTGTCTCTTCATCTATAGCAGAAAGTGCCATCCGTAGAGCCCTGAGCGGGTATATGGTCTCAAGGGTCTCCCCAACTGCCCACCCGACAATTTTATGTGAGTAAGCATCGGTGATAAGCGACAGATAACACACCCCTTCTTCCGTTTCAATATAGGTTATATCGCTGACCCATATTTCATTAGGACGTGATGGGACTATATCTTTTATCAGATTGTCGTATTTTCGGTATGGATGATCCGAATCTGTTGTCTTATATCGTTTCCGTCTCTTTATCTGAACCATCAGCCCGTGCTTGCGCATCAGCACTATAAAGTCATCTAGTCCCGGCATACTGTTGGTCGA
>CAMWRK010000135.1 GCA_947176655.1 uncultured Prevotellaceae bacterium
GGTCAGTGTATATAGGTCAGTTTCCTTGCCCTGTACCATCGCCTGAAAGTCTTTGCGCTTCAGACCAGAAATCAATGTTTTTTCCATTGGTATTAGTGTTTAGATTAATATCTTCCTGATGCAAATATACGAAAAAACACAATACCGCCAATGCTTGCCAGTGGAAAAAGTGTGCGATGAATCCTAAAGATTAATTTTTTGTTTTAATTAGATGCTTTCCAGCATGTCGGCGACGATAAAAGTGCTTCCGCCGATGAAAACAGTGTCTCCAGCTGTCGCATTTCGGCTTGCCGCATGATATGCTTCGGTAACATTGGCATATACGGTACCGTTCAGACCGGCCTCTCGGGCTATTGCTGCGAAATGTGCGGCAGGCATGGCACGTTGCACGCTTGCCTGCGTAAAATAGTATGTAGCCCGTTTCGGCAGAAGGTTTACTACTTTCCGCACATCTTTGTCACCGACCATTCCGATGACTATGTGCAGTGTTCCTGGTGTGTCCTCTAACTGCCGGCTCAGGTACTCCCATCCTCCTACGTTGTGTCCGGTGTCGCAGATTGTCAGCGGCTCATGAGCCAGAACCTGCCACCTTCCCTTCAGCCCGGTAAGGTCGCATACATGGGAAAATCCGTTTTTTATGTCATTTTCGGTGATATGCAGAGTGTGCGTTGTTGGACAGCTTGTGTCTGTTCCCCTAAGGACATCCAGGGCTGTGAGTATTGTCTGCGTATTCTTTTCCTGACACAACCCCTTCAGCTGGCTTTCTATCGGTGCATGGTGCAATTCGTCTGCAAACAGAATAGGTGACATGGTTTCCCGTGCCTTTTCTTCAAAAACCTGACGGACATCCTTCATGCCTCCTGTTTCACCTATTACTACCGGCACGCCGCGCTTGATTATACCGGCCTTTTCCATGGCGATGGCGGTAAGGGTGTCCCCCAAGAACTGTACGTGATCAAAACTTATATTGGTAATGACTGATAGTATGGGAGTTATTATGTTGGTGCAGTCCAGCCTTCCGCCCAGTCCGGTCTCTATGACAGCTATTTCGACGCCGGCTTCCTGGAAATATTTGAGAGCAAGTGCGGTGGTCAGTTCGAAAAACGATGGGTGCAGGGGTTCAAAGAACTCGTGCTCTTCTTCAACAAAATTGACAACCCTTTCCTCCGGAATCATTTCTCCATTGACGCGGATACGTTCCCTGAAATCCACAAGGTGCGGACTCGTGTAAAGGCCGGCGCGATATCCGGCACTTTGCAGAATGGCTGCGAGAGTGTGGCTTATGCTTCCTTTGCCATTGGTTCCGGCTACATGTATGGTCATGTACCGTGTGTGGGGATGGCCGAAATGCCTGTCGAGAATTTCTGTGTTGCCTAACCCTTCCTTGTATGCTCCAGCCCCGATGTTCTGGAACAACGGGGCTGAAGTAAACAGGTATTCTGTCGCTTCGTTATATGTCATCGTGAAATGTGTTTGTGTCAGGATGTTAGCGAAGCTTAGCTGAACAGGTTCTTGAATTTCTGGAAGAACGTGTTTTTGGTTGTTGGCGAAGGTTTGAAACTGTCACTGTCGCGCATCTTTTCAAAAGCATCGTGTTCTTCTTTTGTCAGTGTCTCCGGAATGTAGACGGATATGTTGACGATGAGGTCTCCGTAACCGTAGCCGTAGCCCTGCAGTGCCGGAAGTCCCTTGCCGCGCAGTCTGACAGTTTTGCCTGGTTGTGTTCCTGGTTCTATCTTGATTTTTACACGTCCGTCTATGGTCGGGATTTCTACCGGACCGCCAAGTACCGCTGTCGGCATGTCCAGAAGCAGATTGTAGACAAGGTCGTTGTCTCTGCGGCTGAGTTCGTTGTGCGGTTCTACCTCTACATAGACCTGTATGTCTCCGGCATATCCGTTGTTGTGTCCGGCATTGCCCTTGCCTTGTACGGTCAGTATCATTCCGTCCTGTATGCCGGCAGGTATCTGTACCTCTATGACCTCTTCTCCGTTTATGACACCCGTGCCTCCGCAATGTGTGCACTTATTCTTTATGGTGCTGCCTGTGCCTCCGCATACGTTGCACACGCTTTGCTGCTGCATGTGTCCGAACATAGTGTTGACGTTTCTCGTGACGTAGCCTGTGCCGTGGCATGTGCCGCAGGTTTCTGTCTTGCTGTCTTGCGAACCACTGCCTTTGCAGTGTGTGCATGTGACATCTTTCCTGACCTTGAACTTCTTTGTCGTGCCTTTGGCAACCTCCTCAAGAGTCAGTTTTACCTTCAGGCGCAGGTCGCTTCCCTGGTGACGCTGCTGGCTGCGTCCGCGGCCACCTCCGCCAAATCCGCTGAAACCGCCGAATCCTCCGCCCATGTGTCCGCCAAAGATGTCGCCGAACATGGAGAATATGTCGTTCATGTCGAAGCTTTGTCCGCCGAATCCGCCGGCACCGCCCATGCCGGCGTGTCCAAACTGGTCATACCTGGCGCGCTTGTCCGGGTCGTGCAGCACATCGTATGCCTCCGCGGCTTCCTTGAATTTCTCCTCAGCCTCTTTATTGTCGGGGTTACGGTCGGGGTGATACTTGATGGCCAGTTTTTTGTATGCCTTCTTTATCTCGTCGGCAGAAGCGTTTTTCTGCACACCAAGTACCTCATAGTAATCTCTCTTTTCTGCCATATCTTTCATCGTTGGGCGAATACTTTGTCATAATGTTGGCGACAAAGGCGATCCGCGTGTTGCTACATGTTTATCAGATACCTACAACCACTTGAGCGTGGCGTATGACTTTTTCATTCAGTTTATAACCCTTCTGGGTGCAGTCGACAACCTTGTTCTTCATTTCCGGTGTCGGTGCCGGGAACTGAGCCACGGCTTCGTGTACCTCCACATCAAACTCCGCGTCTTTGGTCTCTATGGCTTTCACCCCCTGCTTTTCCAGTATGCTCTGGAACTTTTTCTGGATCAATCCGACACCTTCGAGCACGGCTTGGACATCATCGGCTTTCTGCATCTGTTCCAAGGCACGTTCCATGTCATCCATGACAGGAAGAATGGCGGTGATAACTTTCTCTCCACCATTCAGTATCAGGTCAGCTTTTTCCTTTATGACGCGTTTGCGGTAGTTGTCAAACTCTGCGACCTTATAAAGGAGCTGTTTCTTCAATTCGGCAATCTCTGCCTGAGCCTCTTCCAGCGGATCTTTCTCTTTTACGGTTTCCTAGTTTTCCTGTGTCTGGGCCTCCTCTGCCGGTTCTTCCTGGCTCTGTTGTCCGACCGGCTGGTTTACAGCCTCCTTTTCCTTATTCAGTTCCTCGCTATTGATTCTCTCTTCTGTTACCATTTTTGTCTTGTTGTTTTCTTTATATTTTACAAAAAACGTGCCATTGTCATTATGGCACGTTTTATGTCATTTAGGCACAGCCGGCATAAGGCACGTGTGTTATGTATATGGGTTATACGCGAGCCGTTACTGTGCATACATTTTTGCTTTCTGTTCCTTGATCTGATCGTTCGTGATGTAGTCATCGTAGTCCATGAGTTTGTCTATGGTGCCGTTTGGAGTCAACTCTATGATGCGGTTTGCCACGGTCTGTATGAACTCATGGTCATGGCTTGAGAACAGTATGTTGCCTTTGTAGAGTTTCAGGTTGTTGTTGAAGGCTTGGATACTTTCCAGATCCAGATGGTTGGTCGGAGTGTCCAGAATCAGACAGTTTGCGTTTTTCAGTTGCATGCGCGCAATCATGCAGCGCATTTTCTCGCCTCCGGAAAGTACATTGACTTTCTTCAAGACCTCTTCGCCAGAGAAGAGCATGCGTCCGAGGAATCCCTTGAAGTACACGTCGTTGCCCTCGCCGAACTGGCTGAGCCAGTCTACAAGGTTTTTCTCCGACTGGAAAAATTCTGTGTTATCCACCGGCAGATATGCCGTGGTGATGGTTACGCCCCAGTTGTATGTGCCGCCTTGCGCCTCGCGGTTGCCGTTGATTATTTCGCACAGCGCGGTCATGGCGCGCGGGTCGTGGCTCAGGAATACGACTTTCTCACCTTTCTCTATGTTGAAGCTGACATTGTCAAAGAGTACTGTTCCGTCCTCCATGGTGGCCTTCAGATCCTGTACTTCCAGTATCTGGTTGCCGGGTTCGCGCTCCATCTGGAAGATGATGCCCGGGTACTTGCGCGTGGATGGGCGTATCTCGTCCACATTGAGCTTTTCCAGCATCTTTTTGCGGCTTGTCGTCTGTTTTGACTTGGCAACGTTGGCACTGAAGCGTCGTATGAACTCCTCCAGTTCCTTCTTCTTCTCCTCGGCCTTGGCTTTCTGGTTCTGAGCCTGACGCAGTGCCAGCTGGCTGGATTCGTACCAGAAACTGTAGTTGCCGGCAAACATTGTCACCTTGCCGAAGTCTATGTCCACGGTGTGCGTGCATACGCTGTCGAGGAAATGTCGGTCGTGGCTCACCACCAGAACCGTATGTTCAAATTCGCTCAGATATTGTTCAAGCCACTGCACGGTTTCAAGGTCAAGGTCATTGGTCGGCTCGTCTAGGAGCAGGTTGTCCGGATTGCCGAACAAGGCCTTGGCAAGCATCACCCTCACTTTCTCTTTACCGGACAACTCTCCCATGAGCTTGTAGTGCATGGCTTCCTTGATGCCGAGACCGGATAGCAGACTGCCGGCATCGCTTTCTGCTGTATAGCCGCCCATCTCTGCGAATTTGTCTTCGAGTTCGGCCACCCGTATTCCGTCTTCGTCGGAGAAATCCGCCTTGCTGTACAGGGCTTCGCGCTCTTTCATCACTTCCCACATGGTGGTATGCCCCATGAGAACGGTATTCAGTACAGTTTCCTGGTCATATTGGAAATGATCTTGCGAGAGAACGGACAGACGCTCTCCCGGGCCGAGTTCCACACTGCCCTTTGTAGGTTCCAACTCGCCACTGATGGCTTTCAGCAGAGTGGACTTTCCGGCACCGTTGGCACCTATCACTCCGTAGATATTCCCGTTTGTGAACTTCATGTTCACGTCCTTGTAAAGGACTCTTTTGCCGAATTGTACGGCTATGTTACTTAGTGTTATCATTTCTGTTTGTATGTCTGTTCAAGACGCAAGGTTGCTGCTACGCTGTTTGCATTGCAAAGGTACAAAGAAGCATGCGATAAAACAAGCAATATTTACAATACTTGCCAGTTCCATGCTCTCTGATTGTTTTTCTGATTTTGTCTTTGGGAGGAAGTGTGATTATTTGAGCGAATATCGCTATATCTAAATAGTTGGGGTCATAAATGTTCTTAATTAGGAAATGGTCGTATCCGTCAATTGTTTCCTTTTATTCAGAACCTACTGTATAAATAATATCAGATGATAGATAGCGATGTCATGAACTCAGAGACTCCTAAAGCAAGCCGGATTCCGTTCATTTTCCAGATTATTGGCAAAAGAGCGAAAGCCGGAACAAGAAATATCAGTCCCTTTAATAACGCGAAGACGATGGATGGTATGATTCTCTCTACACTTTGAAAATATCCAATTGCAGTCAGATTGAAAATAAAGAATATAAAAGCAACCGAGAATACCGGAAATCCAGCTATGGCTATTTGTAAGGTATGAAGCTGCGGATTCAGAAACAGGCTTACCGTCTCACCCGGAAATACTATGAATGAAACTGTAACGATTATACCGCATGTCAGTGCTGGACAAATGGCAATTTTCTCTGTCAGTCCTACTCTGGTAAAATCCTCCTTGCTATAGTTGAAGCTGATTATAGGTCGGGTAGGATAGGGATAGTCCTGCAGTCTTTAGACTGCGTCAATTACGGCTTATTAGAAATCAATGGGGATTGGTGTATGTTCCGTCAAACCGACATTTTTGTCAAGATATTTCAATATGACATCGGCCATCCCTTGGATGGCTGAAACGGTCTCTCCGATGCGTTTTCTCGGTCTCCTCAATGACTCATCGTGATGTCAAGGTTTAGACACCGTGGTCTTAAGCGTTAAGACCGTCGGTCTTCGCGCTTAAGAC
>CAMWRK010000136.1 GCA_947176655.1 uncultured Prevotellaceae bacterium
ATAGAGATAGGCCTCATCATAGCATGCGCACTGTTCATCAAGCGCGTCATGGAGACAACGGAAATCTCCGTCATAGAAAACGAGATACACCCGAGCGAGGAGACGGAAGACAGTCTTGTCATCCCCGACGGCTGCGCCGTATACGAAATCAACGGCCCCTACTTCTTCGGTATAGCCAACAAGTTCGGCGAACTTGAGGGCAGACTGAAGGCCGGCAACCGCCCGCGCGTACAGATCATACGCATGCGCCGCGTCCCGTTCATAGACTCCACGGGCATACACAACCTCACCACGCTGGTGGAGATGAACCACGAGAAGGGCACCGAGGTCATCCTCTCCGGTCTGACACCCAAGGTTCAGCAGCAGTTGCAGAAGGCCAGCTTCGACAAGATTCTCGGCCACAAGAACTTCTGCTCACACATAGACGAGGCTCTGCAAAGGGCACAGGAGATATTGGGCTGACACAGCGCCCGGGCATTGACATATAGAACAGAACAGGAATGGTGTACCTGATTTGGCACACCATTCCTGTTCTTATATCGTCACACCGCTTGCCTCCAATCCCGAAAGCATCACTCGGCACACATCTTCCGGCCGTCCTTGATGTAAATACCCTTTTCGGGCTGCGTCTGCAGGCGGCGGCCCTGCAAATCGTATAAACCATCCGCCGACTTGGAGGACGCGCCAATGCTACTAATTCCCGTTTCGTAGCTGCTGCCACCCACATGGACAGTATATTTGCCGCTTGCAGGAGCCGGCACATTTTTGAACGTCGCTTCGTCCCTCTTCATGAACAACGTGCCGCCGTCTGGACACGGCTCAAATTCTTGCCAGTACAAGCGGTAAATATCGTCTCCGTCCCGATAAAAGCACGAATAGGCACGGTAATCCCACTTCAGCCGGAAATCCGTAAACACCACATTGCCTTGTCCATAAATGCATTCCGGGGCTTTCACCGGGTCTTCATATCTCCCATGTTCTTCCCAATATTCCCATTTCTCCTCCTCATTATCGAACCAGTCGTAAGCTCCCTCCAGATAGCCGGAATCATGCCCGAAGATAGGGTCGGCATTGATTTCTCGTGCAAGATATTCGCCTTCATTATACATCATCCACAATGTCTGCGAGTACACCACGTTATCCATATCTTTTATCATGAAGTGGTTCATAAACGATCCGAAGTCCTCCAGCCAACGGTCCCACACCTTGCCATCTGGTGTCCTCACCACAAGCAACCTTTTTGAGACGCATTCTCCCTTTCCGAAAAGGGATACGTTTACCAGCGTGTCCTTGGTGGCCTCTACCACCCACTCCATGCCGTTGAATGTCGTGAAACTGTCGCCGGCAGAGAGGTTGAAATCAAATGCAAACGTCTCTTTTCCGGTTTCAAAATCATAGATATATATCTGCCTGTCGGCCGTTCTGTAGCCATACTGCAACTTTATTGGATTGTACCGGCCCTCATCACCATCGCGGTGCAAGTAGCTATAATCGGTGATACGCAGATAAGCGACCCCGTTTCCTGCCTCTTCAAGGTTTGTCCAATACTCCATAATGACCGGCTTTTCCATCCCGCGTTCCATAACGGCCATGGCCCATTTTTGCCAAGGGTAAACATCGTCAGCGTACAACTCCACTGAGCTTGCCGACAACAAGACGGCAAATAGCATGCATTGCTTAAAATAGTGTTTCATCGTGTCTAGTATTAAATAGAATCAAAATACAATGACTGGCATTATATTCCTTGTCAAATTATTAAGGGTTGATTGTTCTTAATTTACTTCCTACAGATATATACGTTCCGCCATCCAATATTACCTTTTTAGCTTTTAATGTTATATCAGCTCCAGATGTAGTAACATTACCTTCATTCATAGTTGTAGTAACATTTTTACCGACTTTAATCACATCATGAGTTTCGTCAAATATCCCTGTGATGTTTGTATTCTGTATATATGCGACATCCTGTTTCTGAATAAACGGAATACGGTTATGGGCAGACACACATATTATTGTCTCGTCAGGATTAGCTGTTGATATTGTGGCCGAATTTCCGATCCATTAGAGTAAACAGAAAGCTAAGCGTTCGCCTTACTGGCAACAAGCACACAAATCGAAATAACAAACAAAACTTTTTTCATAATTTTATATTTTGAATAAGTCAACGAATACCTTATATTGACAGAACACGCATAGAAGACAAATCATTGGCTACCCAAATTCTGCTTTGTTTTTCCAATCACTCTTTATCATGCAAAATATTTTTGCATACAAATATATATAATATTGGTACTATCAAAAAAAAACGAGTGTTAAAATATATCAGTCAAACCAACACGCATAATTATATCCGCAGTATGATATCTACTGCCTTAGGTTTGATTGTTAATGCCCATACATTAGTAATATCGTTGTCCTTGCATCGTGATGTCACGCCAGCATCGTCTCGTCACGATGACAAGCAAGACCTATTGATACCACAAAGTCTTACCGTCATTACGGAGGCTCCGCCATAGAAATACGTAAAAGAAACACTCCACTCTCCGACCAACTACTCTTGCTGGCAGGAGATGTTGCAGGACTCGCAAATGAAAAATAAAAGTCAGAAGCAAATCTGTGGAGGATAAGAGCCGTTAAGACATCGTGGTACTTTTTTCTGACTAAATCGTTAGGATATTGTCAAGGAAAAATGTATCTTTGCTGCATAGGTTCGACTGAAAGCAAGAATATGATGGGATTTTATACAAATAATATAAGGTGTTGCAGCATCGCTTTGGCGATGGCGTTGGGACTGCACATTAATGCCAAATGTAATGCCACCGATTTCAATTCACTGATATTCACAGAAGTCTGCGTTGCAAACATTGACCAGACGATAGACTATTCCAATAACTATGGCAGTTGGGTTGAGGTATACAATCCGACTGACTTTCCTATTTCATTGGATGGGTGGTATATAAGCGATGATGTTACGGACAGGATGAAACACAGGCTGGAGGGATACGGTGTCTTGAATCCGGGATGTTACGAATGTATATTCTTCGGACACAATGCTGCCGATGGCGAATATGGTGTGGATGCCGGCAAGCAAGTGAGATTCAAGTTAGACAGGAGTGGAGGGGTGGTGTATCTGTCACCAGACGGTTCGGATGCCGGAATATCCGTCGTTTATCCTCCATCGGTTGCCAGATGCAGCTATGCGCTTATAGACTTGGGCGACAAAGTGTGGTCCTATTGCGGGCTGCCTACACCTAATGCCGCCAATGCAGGCCACTATGCACAAACGTGTCTGGACGCTCCAAAAGTAGATTGTGACTCACGGCTGTTCACAGAGGAATTTACCGTTCAGGCGACTGTTCCTACCGGTACAACTTTGCTGTATACGCTTGACGGTAGTACCCCGACGCTCTCAAATGGCATGACCAGTACCGATGGCCGTTTTGAAATCTCACAGACTACGGTTTTGCGTTTGCGTCTGTTTGCTGATGGTTTTCTGCCAAGTGGAGTCGTGACGCGTACATATATCTATAAGGATAGGGAATACTATCTGCCCATAGTGGCTGTCTCCACAGATCCTCGGAATCTCTACGATAGCCAGATAGGCTGTTATGTGAATGGTGACAACGGCATCATTGGCAGAGGGAGTAAGGTGGCTTCCAACCTGAACATGGATTGGGAACGTCCTGTTAATTTCGAGTATCTTACGGCAGATGGAAGGATGGTAATCAATCAGGAAAGCAGTTTTGAGGTGGCAGGAGGGTATAGCCGCCATTTCGAGCCTGCTTCGTTCAAACTACAGGCGAAAAAACTGTATGACGGGAACGGCTCTTTTGCCTATCCTGTGTTTGCAGGCAAACCATATTGCAAATATAAGCAATTACTGATACGGAACGGAGGCAACAATAACCGTACAGATGGTGGCTCACGAATCAAGGATGCCATTGCCCAACAGGTGCTGACTTCAAGTGGCTACTATGTGGACGCTCAGGAATATCAGCCTGTCCATGTTTTTGTCAATGGCAAGTATCTGGCCATGATGAATGTTCGGGAACCGAACAATCGCTTTCACGGTTCAGCAAATTATGGCTATGACGATGACGAGATGGACGGCTTTGAATATAGCAACGGAGCCTATAGCCAAAGAGGAGGTACCAAGGAGGCATTCGACAAACTGATTTCACTTTCACGGGAAGCGGGAACGGATGAAGGATACGCAAAGGTATGCGAACTGCTGGATATGGAAGAATTTGTGCGCTACATGGCTACTATTTGCTATACTGGCAGCTATGATTGGCTTTTGAATGGCAACAACGTTAAAGGCTATCGTTCAAGGGATGACGGGAGATTCCATTTCGTCTTGTTCGATTTGGATTTTGCGTTTGAAAGGACAAACAACGTGGAACTGATAGGCGGTGTAGTTAAGTCGAATGAGGTGCTGACACTATACCGCAATTTAAGACGTAACGGGGCTTTCTGCCGACAGTTTGTTTCCTCGTACAGCATTCTTCACGGAAGCATCTATACGCCAGAAAGATGCAAGTATATCGCAGACAGCATTTGCAATCTGGTACAGGAGGCCTTGTCTTTCGACCGACGCTACACACTCACTACATATGACAGAATGCGGGATGAGATGTGGGGACAACATTACCGCGAGGAACGTATCAAGTCGCTGAGAAGGGCTTATAATCTTATGGACAGCATCAATGTTGTCATCAATACCAATAATGCGGTTGGGCGTGTACGGCTGGAAGGGCAAACATTGCCGCTCAACTGTTTCTCTGGTGTATTATTCGGTTATGAAAGCGTTATGGCGGAGCCTGCTGAAGGATACAAGTTTGTCGGATGGAAAAACCAGGATGGGAAATGGATAGGTCACGACAAGGAGTGTCGGATTACAGGAGACGGGACATATACAGCTGTGTATGACATGATGTTCAATGAGAGTATCTCGCCAATATGTATCAATGAGGTAAGTGCCGGGAATGACATTTTCGTTAATGACTACGGTAAACGTGCTGACTGGATAGAACTGTACAACAGGGGAAAGGAGCCGATAGATGTGGCCGAATTATATTTCAGCGACGATGCGTCGGAGCCAATGAAGTATCAGCTGGATGTTGCTCCAGAGACAAATACTGTTCTCATGCCTGATGGTCATATTGTTGTGTGGTGTGACGGTAAACCGTCAATGACACAGCCGCACCTGCCTTTTAAGTTGAAGAATGTTGATAACGGATTCCTTTCTGTTCACTCGGCTGACAGAAAATGGATGGATACGTTCGCATACGATGTACATTCTCCAAAGGAGACCGTGGGAAGGTATCCGGACGGAGGGAAATCCTGCTATGTCTTCTATCATCCGACTATCGGGAATCACAACATGATAACCATGTATGATTCTGCCATAAAGCCTGTTCCGGCGAGTTTGAGGACGTTGGCATCATCTGATGACATAGCTTCTGTCGTCTATTACACCATTGATGGGAAAAAAGTTCGGCCTAATAATGGCATTTACATCATGGTAATTCGTTATCGGGACGGGCATTCGGATGTAAATAAGATTCTGATAAGAGATAGGATTATTACGGCTCAATAGCAAAACAGCGGGAATAGTACTCGTGTTCTATTGAAAAATCATTACACGTCAGCATTGTGACTGACGTGATTTGGACGATGCTTTTAGTACAAATATTGATTTTGGGTGTAAGGCAGAAGGAGATCTGACAGACTGTGTAGAATACCCTTGGGAAAGGTTTCTCCCCTCATTCACACCACTTGATTTATATCTTATTGTGTTACAAGATGTTGCTACAACATACTGACGTGCCGTACTGACACATAAAGGCGCATCACGGCTTCCCGTGCCCGGCATTTCACATACCCCCGAAAAAGGCACCGCGGTCTTCGGGTCGAAAGACCGTGGTCTTAAGCGCGAAGACCGACGGTCT
>CAMWRK010000137.1 GCA_947176655.1 uncultured Prevotellaceae bacterium
GCCAGCATGTGCCCGCGCTGGTAGCCTCTGAATGTCCCGCTCCCCAGTCTGTATTGGACGGGTACATCGGTGTCGGCGGCGAAGTTCCCCGTCCTTCCGCAGTTACTGTCGTAGACATTGTCTATGTCCCACCTGAACGCCGTCCACCGCGAGGCCTTTTTCGTCTGGTCATATTCCATGCAGAAGTTCACGAACTCCTCCACCCCGTTGTCCCTCAGTCTGGCCTTCTTCACTATGAACTGTGTGTATGCCCCGCCTTTCAGACGCGGCATCTCTATGCGCGATGCCTCCGGCACAGCCGATCGGTTGGCGTTTTCGTTGGCAACAGTCTGCCCTCCTTCGGGCGCACCGGGCAGGTCGTCGCCGCACGACGCTATTGCAAGGCACATGGCTCCTGCCGTCAGCATCCGTGCCAGTGTACAGTACATGAATCTGTTCTCCATCTTATTTCCTTGTGTGTGACATGTCTTTAAACCAAAGAAGATGTGCCATTGTGCATGACACATCTTCCTGTGATTTTCTTTTGGAAGTCCTGTTGGGACTTTGCTCCTCCGCAGAGGTGTATTACTTGCGGGTCTTTGCGTAGCGGCTCATGAACTTGTCCACACGTCCGGCAGTGTCCACAAGCTTGTTCTTACCGGTATAGAAAGGATGGGAGGTGTTGGAGATTTCCAGCTTTACAACGGGATACTCCTGGCCTTCGAACTCTACGGTTTCGTTGCTCTTGCAGGTAGAACGGCTCAGGAACATGTCGCCATTGCTCATGTCCTTGAAGACAACGGGACGATAATTCTCGGGATGAAGTCCTTTTTTCATATCTTTATTCTTATTTTATTAATGCCTTTGGTTGATATAGCTGGTAACTATATATGTGTAATGGTCTGACGTTTCGGTGTGCAAAGATACGGCATTTTATGTTCACAGCCAAACTTTTGGCGCACAAATTTTGCAGCCAGTCATCGCACTATGACTTTCTTTGTCATGTTTTTGTTCGTCACGGTATATACTCCGGCGGGAAGCCCTATGCTGAGCGTGTTTCCGCTGGATTCGAGCGAGGCAGCGCGGCGGCCGACCATGTCGGTTACCGTTATGCGTCCTGTAAGCCCCGAAACCTCTACCACACCTTCGCGCACCGTTATTGCCGGGTTCCAGGAGTGCGGCGATTCCACGTCAGACGGCAGACCTACATGCAGCTCCTTCTCAAGTGCAGCCGACTCGTTGCCACCCTTATACATGCTTGTTATTGTATAGGTGTGGTCGCCGGGCTTTGCCTCGTAGCTGTATGTACGCCCTACGGTCCTGACGAGTTCGGTACCGTCTTCATACACCGTGAACCCTATCGGATAGGACGTGTCTGCAAGCATATCCTCCACTGGACGTATGACGGGAGAGCCACCGGTGGCATATTCCGGAGCACGCAGGGTGGCGGCAATGAAGAAATTGCCCTGTGCCGTCCTGTCCGCTTCCCATTCCCTGTCGTCCGTACGGCTCAGATTGCCCATGCCCTCTACTGTCGGCGACTGGTCGCAGAGTGCCTGGATGGACGCTCCGGACTTTGACGTGTAGGTTACGGAGATAACAATGTCCTTCTCGCCGGTAATCCTGACGGACTTCGTCAGCAGGGAGTTCGTCCACTGCATGTTGGCAAACTCGCTCACCTTGCGTTCCGACACCACCTTCATGTCCGCCTTTCCCGGTGTCTGCTCGTAGACCCGCACGGTGACACCGAGGACTGTCGGAGACTGTACGGCCAGGAAGTTTATGTAGCGTATGTCATAGCCGCGATATACAGCCAGATCCTCGGCACGGAAACGGTGTGCGATTTCGAGTTTCCTGACAGGATAGTCATGTATGGTGAAGTTGTCCGTCAGGCGCGGCATCCTTGACAGTCTGGTGGAGATGTCCCATTTCAAGGTGACAGCGGTGCCTTGTGCTTCGGCATTGAGGGCGGTCACGAAGTTGACAGGCAGGAATATCCTTACAGTAGTGTACGGAGAGATGAGGCCGGAGGCATACGTGGCATCCACGGCGTATGTCACATTCGTGTCCGAACCAGGCTCCGTGTCGGTATATCCCGGAGTCCTGACTGAGGCTATGCGTTCCCCGTTCCTGTAGATGCTGTAGCTCAGCGGTTTTTCCGACTTAGGCCTCTCCCAGTTGAGAGTCACCGTACCGCCTTTGGTAGTCGCGCTAAGGTTTGCGGGAGATTCCGGCATGTCATAGCTCATGAACTCAAAGTCGATTGTACCGTCACTGCTCTCCTTTATCTGCGTCAGCCCCTTGTAGGTGTAGCGCCCGGACATCGACCTGGTGGAGGGAAGGGATGTGTCGTGGAAAATTGTTATTCCGCGTTTGCCCGGGAACGGAGCCACGTCGGAGTTAACCCAACCATAGGATCCTGGCGTGTCGCCCGGATCCGTTACGGCACCGGCGCAGACAGTGTATATGGCCTGCGGGAAGCTGATGTTAAGGGTATTGCTTGTCACGTTCTGGGCAATCAGGTTGTCGTTGACATGATATATGATCAGTCCGTGGTAGGGGAGTGCGGAATCGAACCTGCCCTCCTGCTGGCGGTTCTCGATGATGAAGTACTCGTCCGGTTCTGTCGTATCAAAGCGGTAGGCTACAGGATTGGCATGTGCGCTTTTCATACCCTTGACGCTGCGCGAATCCGTCAGCTGTTCGGGAACGACCCAGCCGAGTTGTATCTTCTGCCACATGTTTATTCCGGCAGGCTGTGTGCCGGAGTTTCCCGGCCCGTTCCAGGCACCGCTGCCCATCAGGTCCCACACGCCTGTGCCGCAGAATTCGCCTCCGTTCTGGAGATAGTCCGTGTCGTAGAAGTCAGGTGCTCCGAGGTTATGTCCGAACTCATGGCACATAACGCCTATGGTGCCCATGCGGTTCTGTATCACCTTGTCATAGAGTATTTCCGGTTGGATAGTATAACGCATGAGCCGTACACCGTCGAATGAAGAACCGTATATCGTGCCTGAATGCGACCAGATGTCATTGGAACTGCCTGAAGCCTCCGCACCTGCACCTTGGTGTATAACCGCGAGACCGTCCAGTATGCCGTCGCCGTCGTTGTCGAACTCGCGCAGGTCTATTTCCGGGTCGATTATGGAGAGTGCATCTGTGATGAGGCTCTCCGCATTGTCGGTGTTGTAGTATGATTTCGGGTATGGTACGGTAATCCACCTTGTCACTGTCGTGTGAATGTCAAGCTGGCCGTATGAGTTCTCGAGATAGTAGTCGCGGAATGAGCCGGTGGATCCGTATCCCTCCTGGTTCATGTAGTCATCGAAGTCCTCCTGGGTGTACAGTGGCTTCTGGTCAGAGAAGTTGACAAGCAGCATCAGCAGCTTCCTCTTTCCTGTGGCAGGAAAGGTGCCGTCAATCTGGGTGGCAAGCGTTCTGGACTTGTGTGGTGCGGTTTCTTCCGGCACCAGATTGCATACGAATCCTTCTTGCCGTGCGGCAACAACACTCGGTTCTCCAGTGTATCGCAGTTCCGAGGCGAGGAGTTCACCCTCTCCGACGCGGGCAAAGGTCAGAAAGCCTTCCGTGTCACGTACAAGGGTGAAACCTTCGGGAGTGGAAAGCCAGTTCTTTTTCTCGTCGCCGTTCAGGCATACTTCGACAACCGAACCGTCGGGTTGGCTCATTCGTACCCGGCCAGGACGCGCCGGAACGCCAGATGCCGTCATTGCAGCCGTTGCCATGACGGCAAGCGCAAGTGCTTTATGTCGTATGTTAAGTATCATGTGTCGTGAATAGTATATTTCTGAGAAACAACGACCGCATCCTTTGTATGCAGGAATGCGGTCGCTGTTTCTTGTTGACAGTGTTGGCTGGCTTATTTGCTGTGTTTCATTACTTTGGTTGATTTGTCACCGCACTTTACCACATATACTCCGTTGGCAAAGGACGAAGCGGGAATCAGAGTGGTGCCGCCGGTGGCGCAGACAGAGGCCACACGGTGACCGCTGATGTCGTACACTTCCACGGTCTTGCCTGCGGCAGTTCCGGAAATGTTGAGATCGTTGCCGAAGAAAGCGGCAGCGAAGGCTACGCTTCCGTCGGTTGCCACCGCACTCACGCCGGTTGTCCCGTCGTTGGTCTTGCCCCACAGAAGCCAGTAGCTGCCCAGACCCTTCAGTCTTGAATCAAGGTTGTCTATGCTGCTCCATTCGTTGAGGGATGCATCGGAGAAGGCAGGCTTGTCAAAGGGCTTCGCGTAAATCGTGGTCTCGCCATAGGCGTGCTGGAACACCTGATAACCGAAGTAGCTTCGGCCAAGGCTGTTGTCCTGCGGAATGACTTCCATGCCGCGGTCGAAATGGAATGCGATGTAGAATGTTCCCTCTACTTTGACCGGTTCGGCAAAGACGATGTCTTTAGACTCGGAATTGTAGAGGCCGCTTGAACCGAGAGCCTCGCCGATTGTCGTGTCGATACGCCCGAGTACGTTCGTCTCGTCAAGGGAACCGTCTTCCTTCGCACCGTAGATGACAAGTGAGAACGGACGTATGCGCTGGTCGTCATAGAATGACGTCATGGCGCGGAAGCGGCGGTCGGTCACATAGAGGGTGAGCTGTTCAAGATAGAAAGGCACATCCTTGGAGAAGTCGAACCGCTGTGCGAGGTCATAGTAATAGTGGTTGTATCCGGTCACGAAGTCGCCGGTGGGGTCGGTGTCGAATGCCGGTGTCTGGCCTATGCCGAAGATCTTGTCCTGACCAGTATTGCAGAGTGTAAGCATCTGCTGGTCCTTGACATTCTCGTCAAGGAGACGGATATTAAGTTTGCGCTGTGTCTTGCGTGTGCCCTTGGTGTTTGTGGCCTCAAGCAGTACGGTATACTCGCCATCGGCGGGGAACACGAAAGCAGGATCCTTCTCGGTGGAAACCTCAGGCTCAGCACCATTTACTGTCCACTTGTATGACTCCGCGTACTTGGACGTGTTCACCATCTTTATAGGCTCATCCTTGAATCCGATGGTCAGCTCGCTGTCCATAAGGGTGTAGATGCCTTTGACGGCGAAGGACGGCTCAACACGTGCCACAAGACCTTCCGCTGTTATTTTCAGTGCGTCAATGAATACGTATCCAGAATTTTCCGGACCGGAGAGCATGAATGCGAAGCAATAGGGGCCGGACTTCTCCGGAGTGAATGTATATGACTGGGCAACCCACTTGGTGCACTCCTGCGAGAAGGTGGATATTGTATTGTGGAAATCCGCTTCCTGCTCTGTACCTACAGTCAGGGCAAGTGTGGGAAGATAGAGGACATCGTCCTCGTTCCAGCGGTTGCCCTGCATGTAGACGTGATAGTCTATGGTGTATGTCTTGCCGGCCTCGAGGTTCATGAACGGAGTGTAGGCACGGTCGTCGCGTTCGCCCTGCGTGTTGTGCGAAGCAACCATATAGTAGTCGCCCTCTACGGCGGGGACAGATTTGTGACTGCCTGTTATCCATGTTACGGTGCCGGTAGAAGTCCAGCCCTTGGGCAGATAGCTTGTGCCGTCATAGTTGCTGCCGTTGAAGTCCTCGAAATAGGGGAGGTCGATGCAGTCGCTCTCATGGTCGGGATTCGGTTCAAGCTCTATTTCCGGATCCTCGCCACTTTCTTCCGCGTAGGTGGTACCCTCGATTATGAATGAGTCGAAACCTACCGTTCCGCAACGGCTTGCCATGGCATCGGAGTATGGCACAGGCTGTATGGCAAAGCATACTTCCACATCCTTTTCCGGAGTGTATGTCACCTTGACCTTCTGCCATCCCGTGGTGGCAGTATTGGCAACAGTCTCCACAAGTGCAACCTGGCTGTCCATGGACTGTGCCTGGCATACATATATCTTTACGCCGTAGTTGAAGAGGTTTGCCGGCATGCCGCCCGGTGCGTTGAATGCAAACT
>CAMWRK010000138.1 GCA_947176655.1 uncultured Prevotellaceae bacterium
TATTTTCCGTATTGGTTCATGCCTATGCTGCTGCCTGTGGCAAGGGCGGTGTTAGGCATTGTGAAAAGCCTGTTGATTGGCTCGGTAGTCTCGCCATTATCGAAAGTCTCTTTTGAGGACTGGAGAAAAAGTTTCTCTCGGTGTGACTGCATGACCTTTCCCGTGTGCTTTTGGAATATCAAAAGATCACTGCCAACCTCTATGCCGCCTGTCTCTATGAAAAGATTATCGGGAAGCCGCAATGCTGTGATAAGGTCTGCATGACTGACAAGATACTCACGCACGAACTTATTGCCCGGTGTGTCAGCCACGCCCCTTGAGGTGATGAATACAAGCAGTCCGCCCTCGTTAAGCAGTTCCATTGACTTGACAAAGAAATAATTGTGTATCGTCTTGGTTGCCTTGTCATAAATGCCCCCACGTTTCCACAAATCGGCATCGAACACGCTGAAATTGCCAAAAGGGATATTTGAGGCAATGACATCAAACGTCTTGTGCGGCAAATTCTGTACGCTGATTGTCTCGTAGCCGTCAATTATCACATTTGTATCATCATGCAGCATTGACAGTACAAGTCCTGTCACGGGGTCTTTCTCGATTGCATAGGTGGCGGTGCCGTCCATCGCTACAGGCAGAAAACCGCCTGTACCTGCGCTCGGCTCAAGGAATGACCGCATGGTAAGGGAATGTTTACGGAAAAGACTGTGTATCTCCTTTGCGATTGCTTGAACTATGAATGAGGGGGTGTAAAATGCTGTCAATACAGAAGCCTTTATGCCCTCTATTACGCTGTTCCGCATAGTCTCGTCAGCGAAACCCGGATATTCCTCAATTATCCGCTGCAGATTCTGCAACTGCCCAGACATTTCATCTTGCATTGGTTTGTCAGTGCCGATGTTAAGCACCTCTTTTATTCCACCGAAGCCGGAATATTGCGAAAGCGTTTCTTTGTCAGCTTCGGTGGGCTTTAGTTCTTGTGTCTTAAGCCTCATGGCGGTTTCTATAGCCTCTATATTGGCGTTAAGAGCCTTGAGTTTGTTGTATGCCATAACTTGAAAATTTGACCGTTGATGTATTTTGCAGAAATAGTGTCAGGCGTTATTGCTTTTGCTCATGATTACGATACAGTCCTCTACCTCGGTGGGGAGACCGAACATCGGGGAGGAAGAAAAATAAGGCTGTGGGCTTCCCTCTACGCTGTCAGTGATTGGCACTACAAGCTCGATGCCGTGTCTGCTGTAAGCATCGTCAATAATCTCTTTGTCCTTTACGGAAAGACCTGTTGCGTCACCGTTTACAAGATATGGGAGTGCATACGTGGGGATGCGCTCTACCGATTTCTCGTTCCTGTTGGTTTTGTCTGTCTTGTTCATAACTTTTTATTTTTTAAGGTGATTTGTTTATGTTCAGTCAAATTCTATCTCATCGTCGTAGAGTTCTATTCTCGCTCCGCTGCTAAATTCTACGATGAAGCGGTAGCCATTCCTCCCTACGATTGTGCCTCGGTGGTAGCCTCTCCAAGGTGTAAGGAGTTCGCACTGGCGGCCATACTCGCTGAAGTCTGTGTCTTGTGTCTCTGTGTCGTACATATCGTTTTTAGTTTAGTGGATAGCATCTTTTCCCTTTCTTCGGGCCGTTTTGGACGGTGCAATCCTGTTTTCCAAGGCATTACAAGGGATGCGGTACGAAAGGCAATTAAACAAGCCCGTAGAGCAGAGCGTGGCTTGGCGTTTGCCTGCCGCATCCAAACTTTGCCGAAGAAAACGGATGCTCCGGACACGGCTGTGATGGAATATTCAGGTAAAATCGGGAGACAACGAAGCAGAACGGGAAACCTTCAAACAATAAAAAAGGATAAAAAGGATCAGATGGGTCGGGGTCGCATAAGGCGGTCATGCCATAAGGACACGGACTTTACGGCATAGTTTGCTTATGTCACAAGCCTTCGGCCTGAGACATAAAACAAGCGTGACGAACAAGCTGGTGTCGGCAATGATCGAGCCGGAAGCGTGTGAGACGGTGCAAGGCTTCAGCCCTGTGCCGTCTCTCTCGCTGTGGCGTTCTTTTGCGACCGTTGGGTGGGTGAAAACTATAACCGGGCAATAATCTGATTATAACAGGAAGTTATTGTATCAATGATACCTCCGTTTATAAATGGGACAACAGCATAAACTACCACCCGATACCTGATTCTTCAAATACAGGGTGATAGTATCAGCATATGATAGCAAGCACATAGTCTGGTTCAGTCTATGTCAGCTCCGATAAAATGTTCATCGTCAATAAGCATATAATAGTAGCCGTTACCGCAGCCTCTGTATTCTTTACTCAATCCTGCAGATACGTCGCCTTTTTTCAGATATGAGGTGTCTTTATCCGCAACCTCTATCCACAGTGAGCCGTCATATCCACGAAAATTGAATGTCCCGGAACGGTAACTGCGTCTCTCGGCAAGAGCTTTTCGGAACTCTGCCACGCTATATGGAGCATACCGTTCCACCGCTTTGAGCGAGATAATTTCTCCGTCTATACGTGTCCCGGTGGTTAGTCCGTTTTCGTAGCAACACTTTTCGGGGTCTGCCGAAAGGCATTTGCGGATAAACGGTGATGTAAAACTTGCCCGTGATGCGTATTTCTTGAATTTCTCAACGATGTTTGTGGGAGATTTTCCTCCGTCTTGCTTCTTTATTTCAATCCATGACTCTATTTCTGAGAGTGGTACACAGTATCCGCGTCTGCGTGAACGTGGGGCAAACTGGCAGATGTTTTCTCCTGCTGATACGAAAAGTCTCATTGACTTAGTACCGTTTGCAGTAGTGACTAAATAACTGCCTGAATTGTGGTCGATGATGTTGTAGGCTTCCTTGTAATCCATAAGTAATGTTTTTGATATTTGTGGTTATATCCCTTTCGTCAACCGTTTTAGGAGGAGCGATCCGAATTTTCATAGGCACCACAGTGGAGGCGGTATGAAAGACAATGAGACAAGCCCGTAGAGCGGAGCGTGGCTTGGCGTTTGTCTGCCGCATCCAAACTTTGCCGAAGGAAACGGATGCTCCGTACACGGTGATATACTATTCACGTAAAACCGGGAGACCAAGAAGCGAAAACCGAGAAACCTTCAAAAAAATAAAATAGGGTAAAAATGAACTGATGGGTCGGGGGCGCATTAGGCGGACATGCCATAAGGACACGGACTTCATGGTGGAGTTTGGGATGGGCTGCAAGTCTTGACCTGCTGCCTCCCAAGCCTGACATTACAGTCGGTGTTGGCAATGACCGAGCAGGAAGCGTGTGAGCCGGTGCAAGGCTTCAGCCCTCGCCGTCTCTCTCGCTGTTGCGTTCTTTGCGGCCGAGGGGCGGGTGTAAAGCTATAACCGGAGATAACCTGAATACAAATGGAAATTTTCGTAGACCTTACCTGTGAACAAAACAAAAGCGGCCTGAGCCGCTTTCGTTATCGGGAGATGCTGACCTCAGGCAGCTGCTTTCTTCGACTTGGATTTGCCTTTCGGCTTATCCTTCTGCTCCGGTTTCTCGACCGGCTCGTAGAATTTGGTGGCGACGAAGATAATGCGGTTGTGCTTTTTGCCGTCTGTGTCTGTCCACTCTTCGGGCTTCATGTAGCCCTCGACGGTGATCATCTGTCCTTTCTTGAGAAGCTCGAAGGATGCGCTGTCGTTCTTGCGCCAGGCCTCCATGTTCATAAAGGCTGACTTGCGGGTGCCTTCCTGACCCTCTTGGCCTTGTTCGGTACGGCTTACAGCGAGTGAGAAGCGTGCTACGCTGGCGGTGGAGAACTGACGGATTTCGGCGTCCTTGCCGATGAAACCTGTTACTGCGAAGTTGTTTTCTACTTTCTTCATGATTGTGAGTTTTTAGAAGTTATACATTTTGTTTTTACGATGCAACCAAGTGGACATGGGCATAGGGAGCACCAGCGGAAGGTTCGCACAATACTCTTTTTCTCAGTCTTCAGACCGTGAAAAAGGAAGATTGTGTGAAAGCCGTTGGTCACAGGTCTTGGGACCGGCCCGGAGGAACCATTAAGGTGACGCCATGTTCATAACTTCGCATCAGGAAAAACGACATGTTGTGACTTCGCCCGAAAACGAGGTCGATGGAGAGAGTAAGGGAAAACACCGCAATACGGTTCAGGCATGGGCACTTCTGAAAATCTGCACCACTGCCGGGATACGCTTCTCTCCGTAAGCCATGACGATTCAAGAAAAGTAAGAGGGACTGAAAGCACCATCATACGCTGTCAGCATGAATGTGGAAGCCACGCATAGACACTCTGTATTCTGCTTCACCAAGGAAACAGATGATGTCAAGGGTAAGATAAAAGAAGCATGAACGTGGATAGGCTCATTTGGAGGGTATCGCTATTACCGCATTCGCCGTTACCAAGCCGAGCAGGTCGATAGAGCAGAGTGTTCCGAAAGCCCAAGGCGCAGTTGCCGATGCGGTCAGTATCACTCGACAAAGCGGTGAATCCCGCTGAATCGGTGAGCTGATTCGGATTTACAAGAGGTGTCCTCTGAAAGAATAAAAATGATAGACCTTCAAAAATAAAAATGGAGAAAGGAGCGAGAATGAAAACTCCGCTCCCGATAAAAGTGGCTTTAGAATTGATTTGACAGAGTATAAAGGGGCTTGCGCAGATTGCTACAAAACCGGAGACGGCCCAAACTGTCGTCTCCGGCAAATTTTCAGTCGAATATCAAAAGTTCATTTCTATCATAGATGGACACTTTACCGTCATAACTCTCTACTGCTATATCATTGCCGTAGTCGCCAACAACCTTACCGCATATTGCATTATCCGATTCATTTAGCAACGTGCAACTACAACCTATAATCTCGGTCATTTCCTCGTAGTCCATAGTCATTATACTTTTGCGAGTTCAACAATTTCTTCTATTCTGCCATATGTGGTTTTACGAATGGCGGTCTTGTCAACGGCAAACATTTCACGCCACTCTCCGTATTGCTTTACGACAAAACGGCGAAGCACATCTGCGAAAGGTATGCACCAGCCCTGCACAGGCACGGCTCTCTTGAAATAGGTGTTACGATTGACAGCTTCCGTTATCCAGTTCTTGTCCTGACGTGTCAGCCGACCACCGTTGTCTATATGGGTTCTCAGCTTTACTGCCTTTGCGTCCTTGAGTTCCTCTATGCTCGGAACATCCCACTTTACAAATTTGTATATCCTTGTCATATCAGTTTGTCTTATTTCCCTCTCTTTCGCCTTTGGCTCCGAGAGATGATGTGAATATTACAGTGCTTCAGTAGATGCCGACCAGGGACAAGTATAGGCAAGGCTTGTGAGCGAAGAATAGTGCAGCGTCACCATTCTGCAACGAACAACCCGTAGGGCCACGGCATTGCAGTCTTGTCCGAGGCTTCTAACTTTGCACTTGGAATATCCACCGTCTCCGGACACCAACGGCACAGATAAGATCTGAATAAAATAGGATAACCTTCAAAAAAAGAAAAAGGTCAGTCAAGAAATCGGTTTGGTCGGAGGTCGTGTACTATATATACACGCTGACCTCTGACTTAATTTTGAATATAACCGGATATAATAGGTTGGGCTAAACAGTCGGTCAAAAACGTATTTGGTCAGCGGTCGTGTATTATATATACACGCGACTACTGACCTTTTTATAGACCTATGTGAAGATCCGTGCGTATCAGAGCACACGAATCTCAATAAAAATGATTAACTTTGCGGAAAGAGAGAAAAACTTAGTGGCAAAACGCCAATTAAAGAGGGGGTGAAATCCAAACTTTTTTCTTTTTTGAAGGTAAATTCATTCTCCCGGATGAAAACAAAAAAAGCGATGTCGAGTAACATCACCTCACTTTTGACCTTGCAAAATCTCTCCAATAAACAC
>CAMWRK010000139.1 GCA_947176655.1 uncultured Prevotellaceae bacterium
GACGTTGAGGCTGGCACATACTTTCTCGTATGTCAGTTGTCCCCCTGTGAATGACACCATCTGGTCGAAGATGCTCAGGGCATCGCGCATGCCGCCGTCTGCTTTCTCGGCTATCAGTTGAAGGGCATCGTCCTCGGCAGTGTATCCTTCCTTTGCGGCAACACCGTGCAGGTGAGCAATGATGTTCTCCACACTCATGCGTGAGAAATCATAAACTTGGCAGCGGGACAGAATGGTGGGCAGTATCTTATGCTTTTCCGTTGTTGCCAGAATGAAAATCACGTATGAAGGAGGTTCCTCGAGTGTTTTTAGAAAGGCATTGAAGGCCTGTGAGGACAGCATGTGCACCTCGTCGATGATAAACACCTTGTATTTTCCTATCTGCGGCGGAATTTGTACCTGTTTGATCAGTTCGCGTATGTCCTCTACACTGTTGTTCGATGCAGCGTCCAGTTCGTGGATGTTCATTGAGCGTCCCTCGTCGAAAGCTTTGCAGCTTTCGCACTCTCCGCAACTTTCTTCGTCTGCTTTCGGAGACAGACAGTTGATGGTTTTGGCAAAGATGCGGGCGCAGGTTGTCTTGCCCACACCTCTTGGACCGCAGAAAAGGTAGGCGTGCGCCAGTTTGTCAGAGGCGATGGCGTTCTTCAGTGTCGTGGTCAGAGCAGACTGCCCTACTACGGCATCGAATGTCATCGGGCGATACTTGCGTGCCGAAACGATATATTCCTGCATTTTTGTTTATGTTTTCGTGGATACTATTTTATGCAAATGTAGGAAAAATATTGCATATTCACGTACACGTGTATGCTCTTTTTTGTATCTTTGCAGCAAATAGGCAGTTATTATTATGGGCAGACTTCAACGCATCGCGCATCGTATTGGGCATAGCAGTGTGACAAAGTATGTGGTGACTTTGTTCTTTATCATTTTAATCGTAGGCTTTTTGGATGACAACAGTTTTTGGAATCGTAGGGAACGCAAGGCAACGATAGAGAAATTGCAGGAGGAGATAGCAGAACTGAAGACTGTGTATGAGGAGGATACCCGCAAACTTGAAGCTCTGGAAAAGTATGACAATGTAGTGCGTCTGGCCAGAGAGATGTATTTTATGAAGCGTCCTAACGAGGATGTATATATTATAAATTGCGATAAAAAGTCCGAATAGCAGGTGTTATGTACAAGTTGTATCAGTTGCTTGTTTGTTTGCCGTTGCTGGGCGTTACAACTATCCTGGTGGCATTGTCGACTATTGTAGGCTGTACATTCGGCAAGGCATCTTTCTGGGCATATTGGCCTCCCTGTGTGTGGAGCAAGCTGATGTGCCGCATCCCTTTGCTGCCAGTGGAAGTGGTTGGCAGGGAGAAATTGCGCAAGGATTGCAGCTACGTTTTTGTTTCAAACCATCAGGGGCCGTATGACATATTCCTGATATACGGGTATCTCGGCCATAGTTTCCGCTGGCTCATGAAGAAGGAACTGCGCAGCATCCCACTGATAGGACGTGCATGTGAGAAGGCCGGTCATATAATGGTGGACAAGAGTGGACCGAAGGCCATAGCAAGAACCCAGATACAGGCACGCGAAACATTGAAGAACGGTACATCCATTGTGGTCTTTCCAGAAGGTAGCCGCACGTTTACCGGACACATGGCGCGTTTCCGCCGTGGACCGTTTATGCTTGGACATCAGTTGCAACTGCCCATAGTGCCGATAACCATAGATGGCAGTTTTGAGGTATTGCCACGTCAGAAAGGTTTTAGCTTCCTCACGTACCACAAGTTGCGTCTCGTCATTCATGACCCTATCCCGTATCGCGAAGATTTGGACAGTATTATGGACGAAGCATACGTAACCATAGAAAGCGCATTGCCAGAAAGCCTGCGCGGTTATGTGGCTAATCCGGATCAGTAATTGCAGACATCATTTTTCTTCAATACTTGTTAATCTGCCGATATCATGAATCAGACAAATGGAGATACAAACATACCGGGCGGCAGGCTGGAGGCCGTCGATGCGCTCTGGGGCTTTGCCCTGCTTGCTATAGTGCTGCTCCACAGTCTTGAACACTACAACATATTTTACGGCGAGGCGGCACGGCCAGAATGGCTGCAATGGCTCGATGCCGAGACTATCGGGATTACCTATTTCATTTTTGCCGGCAAGGCCTACGCTACATTTTCGCTGCTTTTCGGATTCAGTTTCTTCATTCAGATGCGCAATGCCCGTAGTCCGGTTTCAATCTCTGGTGCAGGACAGGGGCGTTTGAAACGTTGCTGATAGGTTTTGCCGTATTCTACATGCTGCTGTTGTCCAGTCGCAGCTGGCTTTCCACACACCGCCAGGGGCCGTTCGAGTACCTGTGGAAGAAAATGACATGGCTCGGCAGCAAATATCAAAAATGACAATCCGTTTTTCCGTTGCCTGCCAGTTCGAAGCTAAGGAATAAACAAATATTACAAATGCCCCTTAATTATAAGTTCTTCTTGTTCTACAGCCAGACCTCCTTCATGTCCTTGCGCACTTTGGGCGCGGCCTCGTCGTCGGCATATCCGATGGGAATGAGAGCGACGGGTTCGAGGCCATCGGGCACGGTCACGATGTCGCGGAACTGGTTGATGTCAAAGTTGCATACCCAGCATGTAGCCAGCCCCTGTTCCGTGGCGGCCAGGCACAGGTGTTCTATGGCTATGGCCAGGTCGATGTCGGCATGTGGCTTGTTGTCGTAGCGGCGTGTCCAGCATTCGCTTTCCGCCTTCATGCACAGAACGATGGCCGGAGCCTCGTTTATCCAGTCGCGATGGTACGTCTCCTTGACGCGGGTCAGCAGTTCGGGAGTATCGGCATCTGCCAGGATGAAACGCCACGGCTGACGGTTGACAGCCGACGGAGCCAGACGCACACATTCGCGGATGTAGGCAAGTTTCTCGGCTTCGATTGGGCGTGACTGATAGTGCCGGCAACTGTATCGTGCCTGGCATAGTTCTTTGAAGTTCATAGGGCTTTATGTGTCTTTTCTGTTATCACGTTGCAAATTTATCAAAAAAACGAGAAGTCCCGGCTGGCATTGGGAATGTTTTTGTATATTTGTGTACGAATAAATATTTAATCTTCCATAAATGAACAGCAACAAGACATATCTGGCATTCAATGTGGATGCCGTGCGTGACAGCCGGAAATCGAATTTGCATACGCTGAACCTGCTTGGCGACTGGCAACGTCGTTTTCCCCACCGTTTCAACTTTCTGAACATGGAGAGCATAAACTTCATTGCCTGTCACGACGATTTGGTGGAAACGACAGTCAAGTCGCAGTTCTTCGCATTGATGGAAAAGGCCGACAATCTGATGCTTGTGGTGGCCAAGGATGCCATAGACCCTGACAATGCCTGGCTGAACTGGCAGATAAGCCGTGCCGTGAACCGCTACCACCTGCCGGTGATAGTGGCCTTCAAGGGCGAGTCGGCTGTTACGGAGGAGACGCTGAAAGATTATTGGAACTACTTGCCGCAGAAGATACGCAAGTACATTGGGCGCAACAGCGCGCGCATGTGCTACATACCATTGACAGAGACCAAGGTGGAGAAGGCTTTGGGCTACTTCAGCGTGAACTCGCAGACCTATCCATGTGACAGCACTACGATTTTCTAATATCCTTTCCGGCTATAAAGAGCAGTATGGCATACATAAGCAGCATAGAAATAGATTCGCTTTGGTCTGGATACCATCATGTGGTATGGCATCTGCGCCCCGATGTGAATATACTCAGCGGTGTCAATGGAGTGGGGAAGAGTACTATACTTAACAGGGTAGTGAAGAACCTGCTCAACGTGGATCGTATGGCCAAAGCTACGGAGGGGGTCACTTTGACATTCTCCCCGGAGGACGCCACGCAAGTGCGGTTCGATGTGGTGCGCTCTTTTGACCGCCCGCTCATTTCCGGCGACATTCTGGCCAAAGTGGCAGACATAAGCCTTCAGAGCGAACTGGATTTTATGCTGTATCAGTTGCAGCGACGTTTCCTGGACTATCAGGTGAATGTCTCAAACCGCATGGTGAGACTGTTTACCGAACAGGTGCCTGACGCACAGAACAAGGCAGAGGAGATAGCCGGCGAGAAGGCTCGCTTCTACGAACTTATAGACTCTCTCTTTGCCGATACAGGCAAGAAAGTGCTGCGCACGAGCAATGAGATAATGATGTTGCAACATGGAGAACAGCTTACGCCTTACCAGCTGAGTAGTGGAGAGAAGCAAATGCTGATAATCATGCTGACGGTGCTGGTTCAGGACAGACAGCCGTATACCCTGTTCATGGACGAGCCGGAGATTTCACTGCACGTGGAATGGCAGCAGCGCCTGATAGGCCTGATACGGGAACTGAATCCGAATGTGCAGATAATACTGACGACACATTCGCCGGCAGTGATAATGGACGGATGGGCAGACTGTGTGACCGACGTGGAAGATATTGTCGACTGACACCGCTACGGTTGCCGTTCCGGAACGAAAACTACTCAGACACAGTATGGGACAAAGGTTAGTCTCCAACATAACATCGGAATATATTGCCGCCGCCAACAAACTCAGACCAGGCAAGGCCAAGGCACGCATAGTGGCTTATGTCGAAAGCTACGATGATGTGGCATTCTGGCGCGATGTCTTGGATGAATACGAGACAGACAACCTGCATTTCGAGATAATGCTTCCGTCGCGCACCACGTTGGGCAAGGGCAAGAAGACGGCTCTGATGAACAATCTCGGGCCGTACATGATAGCCTGTGTGGATGCCGACTATGACTGGCTTATGCAGGGAAAGACCCCTGTAAGCAGGATGCTTTGCGACAACAGGTATGTATTGCACACGTATGTCTATGCCATAGAGAACTACCTGTGCTATGCCGACGGGTTGCGCCGCGCCTGTACGATGGCTACGCTAAACGATAGGGAGGTATTGGACTCTAAGGCATATATGGAGGAATACAGCACCATCGTGTGGCCTCTGTTCGTGTGGAGCGTATGGGCATACCGCATGGGGCGTGACAGCGAGTTCGGAATCATGCACATGATAGACACTGTGACGTGCCGCGATGTGAACATACGTTATCCTGAGCAGACACTGGAGTATGTGCGCAGACGCGTGAACAAGAAAATCAACTGGCTGTATCGGCATTTTCCAGAGGGCAAGAAGACATGGGCTCCACTCAGGGACGAATTGTTGCGGATGGGGCTTACTCCGGAGACTACCTATTTATATATACAGGGACACGGCTTGATGGATGGAGTGGTATTGCCGTTGCTCCACCCTGTATGCAGTCAGTTGAGACGCGAGAGGGAAAGGGAAATCAACAGTCTGGCCATACACGAGACACAGCGGCAGAACGAATTGTCATCGTACCGCCACAGCAGCATTTCCATAGAAGAGGCACTGAAAAAGAGCGTGGCATATCGGAAATCGTCACCTTACTTGCACTTGAGCGAGGATATAATGCGGTTGATGGCCGAGGTGGGAGGCGCGAAATAACTGTCGATTTGCCTTATGAGACCGGCTTTGCTGAACACTACTACACAGTCTCCCGGCATGATTGTAGTGTTGCCGCCTATGCTCATGCCTATTTCGTCGCGCACCAGTCCGCCAAGGGTGATTCCTGCCGGGAAGTGGAACTCGCGTATTGGTCTGGTGGTTATCGGACTGCCCTCGGCGGCTACAAACTCGGCCACATCGGCATCGGCAATGGTAAGTCTGCGTATGTTGGCCACATCGGTGTCGAGAAGCATGCGGTATATGTGGATTGGGGCACAGGTCGTCTGGGTGACTATGGTGCCTATTTCAAGGCGTCCAGCGATTGCCCCATAGTCCATATTCGCCAACTGGGCCTCGGGAT
>CAMWRK010000140.1 GCA_947176655.1 uncultured Prevotellaceae bacterium
GCATAGGCTCGTGGCGTGTCCTTATGGTTTATTTCCTGCATCATAGCCTTTTCTCCCCGGTATAATATTTTGTTCTTACGGCTTTTGGTAATTTGCTCAGGACAAGTTCGTATGATTCTCTTAACCAGCCATGAAGCTGTTCTTCCTGAAAGCGTCCGTAGTATATATCGCTCCAGTGCTTCTTGTTCCAGTGCCAAGCCGGAGTGATGCCATCGAACAAGGCACGCAATTCCTCGTTGCGTTCCGGTGACAGTTTGATGGCCAGACGCGGTTCGTCTGCTTCAAGAACCAGGCACATGAATATCTTGCCCTCTATCCTGAATACCACAAAATCTTCCCCAAACGGCATATCTTCGGTTACACCGGGAAAGGTCAGTGTGTATTCTCTGATTTGTTCTATATCCATACGAGGTGAAAATTCTTATTTGTCAATGTGATTCTGTGTACATGAGAGTAGGGTGGTGTCATGCCTTTGCCTTGCGGTAGGAGCGTATACCGTAGACGGTAATAATGACGAAGCATACAAACGGCAAGGCAAACGAGACGTTGACGGCAGGATGGCCGGCAACTGTCACCATGTCTATGACCAGCCCCTGCAATGGCGGCATGACTGCTCCTCCGACTATGGCCATGACAAGAAATGCGGCTCCGAGAGAGGTGTCGCGGCTTTCAACATTCTCAAGGGCTATGCCGTATATGGTTGGGAACATCAAGGACATGAAGGCTGAAATGCCTACCAGGCAATACAGTCCGTTGAGACCGACAATAAGTATGGCTCCGAGCGTGCACACCATCGCTCCGGTGCCGAAAACGGCAAGCAAGGTGCGTGAATTGACATATTTCATAAGGAATGTGCTTATGAAGCGGCTGCAAAGGAACATGGCCATGGCACAGATGTTGTAGTTCTGCGCCGTGGCTTTGTTTATACCCAGGTTGTCGGCATACTGTATGATGAATGTCCACACCATAATCTGTGCCGCGACATAGAACACCTGTGCTAACACGCCCTCGCGATAAACGCTGTTGTGCCACAGACGTCCAAGCGTGTTGACAGCGGAGTCCTGAGCCTCGGCAGCCGCGGTCTGCGGCATTTTCTTTATGGCAATGGTGACAAACATGGCCAGAACAACAAGGCCGAGCACTACATAAGGATTGCGTATGATGGCAAGGTCATGGAGACGGATGCCGGCTTTCTCGCTCTCGTCCAGTGAATAGAACAGTATCTCTCCGGCGGCATTGCGTCTGTCCGACCATAACGACGGCAGTACAATCAGTGATGCCACGGCCATGCCGGAGAGCGAACCCATGGGGTTGAATGCCTGGGCAAGATTAAGACGGCGTGTGGATGTCTCTTTTGACCCAAGGGATAGGATAAACGGATTTGCCGTTGTCTCCAGGAAAGCCAGTCCGAATGTAAGGATGTAGAGGGAGAGGCAGAAGAAAAGGAAATTCTGCATGGAGGCAGCCGGAATGAACAGGAAGGCACCGATGGCGTACAATCCCAATCCCATGAGAATACCGCTCTTATAGCTGAACCTGCGTATGAAGAGCGCGGCGGGAACGGCCATTGTGGCGTAACCGCCATAGAAAGCGCACTGCACCCATGATGCTTCGAAAGCTGACAGTTCCATCACGGTCTGGAATGCCGCCACCATGGGATTGGTGATGTCGTTGGCAAAGCCCCACAGTGCGAAAAGGGATGTTATGAGAATGAAGGTGAAAAGATACTTTTTCTCTACGAGTTTTGCTTGCATGGTGTGATTCAAGGTTGTTTGGGTTATTGATCAGTACAGATGGAACATGCGCTCCATGGGTTGCCATTTCTCTGCCGATGACATTCCGGACTTCACCAGCTGGAACTCGGACATGTAGTCCTCCCATTCGTCCTGACGCGGGAGTGTCGACAGGCGCGTCATGGCTGTATCCCAGTCAAAGTCAAGTGGTGTCTCGACAATCATGAAAAGGCGTGTGCCGAGAATGTATATTTCCATCTCCAGTATGCCCACCTCGCGTATTCCTTCGAGTATTTCAGGCCAGACGTGTTCACGGCTGTGTCGCCTGCGGTATTCGGCAATGAGTTCCGGGTTGTCACGAAGATCCAGTGTCTGGCAATAGCGTTTCACTGGCCCGCTGTATTGCTGCACGCGATAACCGTTCTTGGTATCTTCCATAGGATATGTATTTCTGTTATTGGTTATTGGTTGATGTTTGTCGGATTGAACACTTTGGGGGTGACGCTGCGCCGCACTATCTCGCGCAATTCCGTCAGGCCGGACACTTCGCCGGCAGCCATGGCCTGTACCAGAATGTTGCCCATTGCCGTGGCCTCGACAGGGCCGGCAAGGACGGGAACACCCAAGGCATCGGCAGTGAACTGGTTGAGCAGATCGTTCTGAGAGCCGCCGCCTATGATATGGAGGCATTGCAGAGGTTCGGGCAGCAGGTCATTGACACCTCCGATAGCCTCACGATACTTATGAGCCAGGGACTGGAACAGGCAGCGGGTGAACTCTGCCTTTGTCTGCGGAACCTGCTGGCCGCTCTCCGTACAGTAGTCGCAGATGGCCTTTTCCATGGATGGAGGGTTCATGAATGCAGCATCGGCAACAGGTATGATACTGGATATGCGTGCCTCGGCAGCAGCCGGGTGCAGTCGGGCAAATGTCTGCTCTTCACCGCGTTCCTTCCATTCGGCCATTAGACGCTGCATAATCCATAGTCCGGTGATGTTCTGCAGGAAACGTATTCTGCCGCCAACACCGCCTTCGTTGGTGAACTCGGCCACACGCGCCTCTTCCGTAAGTATGGGTTCGGAGAGTTCCACTCCGAGCAGAGACCATGTGCCGGAACTGAGAAAAGCGACAGGGCCAGCATTTTCACTTGCCGGCACGGCTGCCACGGCAGAGGCCGTGTCGTGCGAGCCTACGGCAATGACGTTGATTTTTCCAAGCCCGGTCTCCTTGGCTATGTCCTCGCGCAACTGACCGCGGACGCTGCCAGGCATGATAATCTCGCCGAAGATGTGTTCTGGAAGTCCAAGGGCGCGTATGGTCTCCCAGGACCAGTCCCTGCGTCTGGCATCGAGCAGTTCCGAGGTGGAAGCTATACAATACTCATTGGCAGCATTGCCGGTAAGAAAATAGCTGAACAGGTCCGGCATGAACAGCAGCCTGTCGGCTGCGGCCAGTTGTGCGCTGCCTCTGATGCTCATCAGCTGAGCCAGTGTGTTTATTTCCATTACCTGTATGCCAGTGGCGGCATAGTGTTCGGCTGGACTGACAGTTTTGAAGAGCGTATCTGTCATGCCTGCCGTGCGTGCATCGCGATAGCACACGGGATTGCCGAGAAGCTGTCCGTCGCGGTCTATCAGGCCGAAATCCACGCCCCAGGTGTCAACACCTATACTTTCCACATCCAGCCCTTGGACGGCTGCCAGTTTCAGTCCCGTCTTCATTTCTTCGAACAGGGCGGGGAAATCCCAATGGATATGGTCTCCGAGACGTATCTGGCGATTGCCGAAACGATGTATCTCCTCCATTTTCAGCCGGCCATCCTCCAGCCATCCGGCGATGACACGCCCACTGCCGCCGCCGAAATCTGCAGCAAGATATACTTTGCGCATGTGCTTTGTGCGTTAAAGATTGGTTTTCTTATTTCTTGAGCGGCGTTTTCTTGCCAAGGACATAGATGTCCAGATCCTCTATTTCCTGAGGTGTCAGCACCGAGTAGTCGCCGCCGCTCTGTATGATGATGCGGCATGCCATCTCAAAGAACATGGCACGCTCGAATGCCTGGTCGAAGTCCTTTCCGCATACAACCTGTCCGTGGTTGGTCAGCAGTATGGAATTGTGTCCGCGCATGGCTTCGATAACGGCCTTGGCCAGTTCTGGAGAGCCGGGACGCAGATAGGGGATGACCGGTATCTCGCGTCCGACATGGCATGGCACTTCTGCCGTGACATTGAAGTTCTCAGGCTTCTTCGTCATGCACGAAACGGATGTGGCATAGGGTGACTGGAAGTGCAGCACGACATTCACGTCCGGACGCTCTCGGAGTACGCCCAAATGGAAACCGCTCTCCATAGACGGCTTCACGCCATTGAGAACCTCTCCCGTGGCTACGAGGCATCTCGCAACCTTCTCCTTCTGCAATGTCGGAACCCATGAGCCTGTGCCGGAGACAAGAGCTTCGTCACCGATACGCCATGATATGTTTCCGCTGCTGCATACTGTCAGACCGGCATCGCCGACACGGTGTGCCTGCTTTATGAATTCTTCTATGTGTAAGTCGGTAATCATATTCTGTAACGATATTAAAGTAAAGACTTAAAATGAGGGGCTAAAAGGTTTGCTGCCTTGATGTTACTTCGTATTGCCTTTCTGCCCCTCATTGTATCATTCCTTATTTGTATATTGGCCCGTAGGTCTGACAAGCCCTGTAATCGGCACCCTCCTTGTCCATTCCGAATGCGTTCCATGCTGCCGGACGGAAAATGTCCTCTTCAGGCACATTGTGCATACATACCGGGATGCGGAGCATGGATGCCAGTGTTATCAGGTCGGCACCGATGTGGCCATAGCTGATGGCACCGTGGTTGGCCCCCCAGTTGTTCATGACGGAATATACATCCTTGAACGGAGCCTTGGTAGGATCGAGACGCGGCACAAACCATGTCGTTGGCCATGTCGGGTCTGTACGCTTGTTCAGCACGTCGTGTATTTCAGGATCGACATCGGCTGTCCATCCCTCGGCAATCTGCAACACAGGACCAAGTCCCTTGATGATGTTCAGGCGCGACATCGTGACCGGCATGCCCCCCTTGGACAGGAAGTGGGAGGAGAAACCGCCGCCACGGAAATAGTCGCGGTCGGCAGGCATCCAGCTGGTGTTCTTGAGACACGCCTCGGCATCGGCTTCCGTCATTTCCCATGCGGGTTTCATGCAGGCCTTGCCTGTCGCATCGGTACTGGCACCTGTTGCGTCGAGAGTTGTTGCACCGGAGTTGATGAGGTGAATCATGCCTTGCGAGGCCAGACCAGTCAGTTCCTTGCCGGTAACACGTTTTACAGCCTCGGGGCTCCAGTAGGTACGCACGTCGGAGAACATCTGTCCGCAGCCTGTCAGCAACTTGCCAAACAGCATTGCCACGGCATTGCAGGAGTCGTTTTCAGTTGCCAGCACGTAGGCCTCGCGTATGCCGTTCCAGTCGAAAGTGCTGCACAGCAGAGCCTCTGTGAAATCACCGTTCGGCTTCCAGTCTGTCCATTGACGCTGACCTTGGAAACCTGCCACGAGGGCATTATGTCCTATGGCCTCTTCCAGGAAGCCCATCTTCCTGAGGTTGGGATTGCCGAGCATCAGGTCGCGTACGATGAGTGTCATCTTGACGACGAACTCCCAATCGGCGTCCTTTGCTGCACGGTCTTTCTGTTTCTCCGGGCGGTTCTTGTCCCATCCCTCGTTGACTTTGCAGTATTTTTCCGTCCAGGCCATGGCTTTCTCGTATTCCTCATGGTCGTAGATACCCTCATCCATGCGGCGGAGTATCTCAGTCTCGTCCACGCTCTCGTTGCGCATACCCAAGTATTCCTGGAAGAAGTTCTGGTCAACGATGCTGCCGGCAATGCCCATGCACTGACTGCCGACAGAGAGATAGCTCTCGCCGCGCATTGTGGCCACGGCAATGGCTGCGCGTGCCCAGCGCAATATCTTTTCGGCAACATCCGACGGTATGGTATTGTCGGTCAGATCCTGCACGTCGTGACCATAGATGCCGAATGCTGGCAAGCCCTTCTGGGCATGACCGGCCAGAACGGCAGCCAGATATACGGCTCCAGGACGTTCTGTGCCGTTGAATCCCCAGACAGCCTTGGGCCAGTGT
>CAMWRK010000141.1 GCA_947176655.1 uncultured Prevotellaceae bacterium
GTCCAGGCAATGTTGCAGGGTGTCCGGATTGGCCGCCCATCCTGTGGTCGACGATCCGTACCAGCAGACTGTATACAAAGTATGTCCATTCTCGCAGGCATAGTCGGAAAAGCGCATGGCAAGACCCTCCACCATAGAATCTCCGAAGAACAAGATGCGCTTGCCGCATGTGTCAGGCACGAAAGCTTCTGTGGGCGGCATCAGGTCTGCAGTATCGGCGGCAGCCTCCAGCGGGGACGCATCATACACTGCACTATATGTCATGACAGTATCGGAAGTCACAGACCGAAACCATCCGGCATATTCCACTGACAAGCGCACCTTGCCTACGCTCCACCCATTCAGGACAAGCCGCCGTCCGCTCACGGAATAAGCCGACACCAGCAATAGCGGTATCGACAAGACAAGTATCAGTCTGACATATTCCTTCATATATAATTACTGCCCGCGCCACCTGTAACATTATACCGCACAACGAAACGCCACAGGACATACAAATATAGGGATAATTCCCAAAAATCATGCAAATTACGTCCAATTATACCCGCCACAGGCAAAAAGCACGGCCATAACAAGGAATAATGGCAGTATTTTCATATATTTGTATAGGCATATACCCACGCAATTGCCTCAAATACACACGTGACAACCGTACAAGACAAATGACAAAACATACATAGACATGAAAAGAAGCCTTTTGAAAGCCATTGTTTTCACACTGGCCGTTACCATGTCGGGAATCACCGCCATGGCCGAGAAGTACGTCATCTATCCGGTGCCGCGTTCCATAACCATGAACAGCGGTTCACTGACAATGACAGAGAAGGTAAACGTAGTGTGCGAAAGTACCATAGATGCCGCGACACGCAACCGTTTGACATCCATGCTGGCCGAAAACGGCATTCAGTCCGTACTTGACGGCACCGACGAAACATACATCACCGTCCGCCTCGGCACCGTTGGCAGCGGTGGACAGGTGGAAAGCCACGCAATGGACATTCTGGGACTAAGCAAGACACGCCTCATGGTCTCCGGGAAATTCGACCGTCACGCATTGAGCATATCGGAACACGGCATCTGCATTCTGGGCGAGCACACCAATGCCGTCTTCTGCGGCATAGCCTCACTGGAACAGATACTGGAACAGAGGAAGGATGGCACGTTGGAGTATACGACCATATACGACCGCGCCGACCAGCAGAACCGCGGACTTGTGGAAGGCTATTATGGCTATCCGTACAGCGTGGAAGTGAAGAAAGACCTCATGAAGTACATGATGCGGTACAAGATGAACACCTACATGTATGGAGCCAAGAGCGACCCATACCACTCACAGATGTGGAAGGACGCCTATCCCACTGCCATCTCGGAGCAGCAGGAAAGGAACGGCTGGCTAACACAGAGCATGATACGGGACATTGCCAAAGTCAGCGAGGCGTCCAAGGTCAATTTCATCTGGGCCATACATCCGGGCAACGAATTTCTGGGCAGCAGCACAGCGATAACGGACATAATGAGCAAGTTCCAGAAGATGTATGACCTGGGCATAAGACACTTCGGCGTGTTCGTGGACGATGTAGGCATTCCCTCATCAGATGCCGACATGAAAAAGAATGCCGACCGTCTGACTGCACTGCAACAAGCCATAGAGAAAAAGTGGAACACGGCTGATGCCGCCGCCGATGACACGGTACGTCCGTTGCACTTCGTCCCGCAGATATACTGCAACAGTTTTGCCAGTAGCGTGGATCAGCGTCAGCGGTTCATGACAGCTCTCGGCAAAGTGCCGTCACACATCACCGTGTATTCCACCGGTCAGGGCGTATGGTCAGTGCCCAACAACAGCCACACATCCACCATCATCAGCGAGTTTGGCCGTCCCATGGGCTGGTGGTGGAACTATCCGTGCAATGACAATGCCGACGGACAGATATACCCGATGGACATGTACAGCAACTTTCTGGACATGCCTGCCGTGGGCAGCGGCGAACGGTTGCCAACCACCTTGAGCAACTGCCAGGGCATCGTGGCCAACCCCATGCAACAGGGACAGGTGGCCAAGACCTCGCTGTTCTCCATCGCCGACTATGCATGGAACAACTCCGGCTTCAACAACCAGAACAGCTGGGAGGCAAGTTTCAACGGACTCATCAAGGACGAACGGACAAGGCAGGCATATCACGACATCACGTACTACCTGCGCTGGAACGACCCGGCATCCATGCAGACACTCACTAACAATTACAAGACCTCGCTGGAAAGCGGTACGCCCAACTCTGCCGCCCTTATGCAGACCATTGTCAAGATAAAGCAAGACTGCGAGACGGTCATGGCCATGAAAGACTCGGAGCAACAGAGCGACCGTCTGCTGTATACCGACATAGCTCCGTGGCTGAACACTCTGCACACTTATGCCATAGTGACGGAAAAAATGCTCGGCATTCTCGACAATGCAGAATACGGACATGCCGAAAACTGGATGGCGGTGAAAGAAGTCTGCGACAGTCTGGACGCACTGGAAAGCAGCACCCTATACACGGCATACGCTTTGGAGGGCATGGGCAACAACATCAGCGTAAGCCACAGACAGGCACAGTTGTCCCGCAAATATCTGTACCCGTTCATCGAATACCTGAAGAGCAGAGCCATAGACACATATTTCTATGACCCGACAGCCATAACCGTACCGACAGCCATCAGTAACTCGCCGTTGCTGAGAGCCAAAGTCATCACCAAAGGCGGCACCATATACATGACCATGCAGGCAAGCGACATGGACGCTGGCAAGTATGTCGGTGTAATGCTGCCTCAACCCGTGTTGCTTGACAAGGTGGCAATAGATGAAAGCCTGCTGCCGCTGGCACGCTACAGCACCGACGGGCGCGAATGGAAGAAACCAGAAAACGCCGCCGATGCACCTGCGGCATACGTAGGATACTTCATCTTCCTGAACGACACGGAAAGCGGAATAAAAGGACTGACACTGACCGAGGAAGCATTCAGTATGTCTACGGCAACACAAGCGGTTGCAGAGAACGTGACTATACCCGACGGAAATATATACGACAACCATACTGCCGAACTCATGACGGACGGCGACTATGGCACATACACCTGCCTGAACCGCAACCAGCAAGCACAGGACAAATATGTCCTCGACCTTGGTGCTGCCGTAACACTGCACGATGTACGTCTGTGCATGGGCACCGTCAACGGAGACTACCCCACGGTAGGCCGCATACAGTATTCAGCCGACGGAACACGATGGGCCAATCTGAAAATAAAGGACAGCGACATGTACAACTGGAGCATCGGGCTGAAACAAAATGTAAAGTACAGCGACGAGGCCGTGTACTGCGACTTTGACGGTGCCGGCAATACGGCACGTTACGTGCGGCTGATGCTGCTCACGGCAAACACCAGCAAATGGATGCGTCTGTACGAAATTGAAGTCAACCGCCAGTATGCCGAACACGGCACTCTGGCCGCATGCACCGACGGCAACGGCGATGCCGTGGAGCAACTCACCGACGGGATGGCACTGACAGGTCTGCCAGCCACGGCGACAAGTCCGCTGACCTACCGTTTCAACCGCCACTACGATGTGCGCGGCATCACCTTCTACAGCCTGCCCTCCGCCACAATACAGCCGACGGTGTGCATCAGCACCGACGGTGTGCAATGGAAAAGCATCGGCACTCTCACAGAAGCATGCCAGACAATAAACCTGGAGCAATATGCCCGGGTCAATACCGTCCGGCTGGAATGGAGCGGAGCGGCTCCACCGGCAATATTCGAGATAATGCCGCACTATGACACATCCAACGACCTGGTGCCGGAAACAGGCAACGACCTTGCCGATGCCTTTGCCATGCTGAAAGCCAAGTCGCTGCACGCGCTCGATTCCTGCGGTCTGGGACGTAAGCTCATTACGGCCAACAGCCAGTTCAGTTCGCCATACACAGAGAGTTCCGAAGGCTCGATAAACAATCTCCTCGATGGCAACCTGTCCACATTCTGGCACTCGGCATGGAGCACCGGCAATGTAGAGGACGGCGTACACTACATTGAGATTGCTTTACCGGAAAACACTGAAGGCGATGTTGCACTGCACTACGGACGCCGTAGCAGTTCCACAACACACCAACTCATCAAGGCAAGCATTCTCGGTGTCCTCGACGGCAGCGGCACTTCGGCAAAGACAGAAACGGTAACCGACCTGGATCTGCCCTACGGCAGTGCTACGGAAACGCTGAAACTGGAGTTCACCCTGCCCAAGGCATATACCGCCATACGTCTGCTGGAACGGCAGACCACAGGTACAGGCAACGGCAGCAAGGGGTTCTTCCACATCGGCGAGCTGCAACTCTACAAGAAAGAAAAATATTACATCATCCGCAACGCCGAAGCCGAAGCCGAGGCACTTTTTGAGGCCACCTCACCCATGCCGTCAGAAGCCACCGAAGAGGATCTGCGCAAATTGCAGGCTGCCTACGACGCCTTCATGTACAAGGTCTTCGGCATCGTCCCATCCGACATATCGGACATTGTCCATGACGACAGCGAAGACAACGGTGCCAAAGCCTGCCATGACCTCAGCGGACGCAGAATCACTACACCCGTACAGAACGGTATCTACATCATAGACGGCAAAAAGATGATAGTAAGGTAGTACTGTCCGCTACCATGCGGAAACACGACAAAGCGGCTGCGCCACCCGGTTGGAGTGATGCAGCCGCTTGCTTTTGCGTTCCGCGTATCAGTCTTTAATATAGTATTCTATTGTGGAGACAACGCGGACGTTCTTGATATAAGGCGTATTGTTGTCCCTGTCGCTGATACTGAACTGCCCCTGAGTGGCACGGCGTATCTTGCCAAGTTCGCTATCCGAATCCTTGGCAAACTTCAAAGCCGTGGCGCGGGCGTTCTTTGTAGATTCCTCCACCATTTCAGGCTTGATGTCGTTAAGGTTGGTGAACTCGTACTTAACCATGTTGCGGCCATACTCTTCTGAAATAAGGGCTATACCCATCTTCATGAGTTCTGTCTGCTTCTGCATGATGCTGCGCACAAGTTCGACCTGCGAACTGCTGACAATTATCACACTGGTGGCCACATACCGGTTTACTATGCCGTTCTGGTTCCAGCTGTCTGCAAAACGGTCTGTCACCTGAGGAGCATTCACCATTATCTCGGCATCAGACAGTCCCTGCTTTCTGAGAAAATCCACGACGGTGGCATTCTTCTGCTCGAAACGTCTGTATATCTCCGCCGGATCGTTGCCAAGCTCCTTGTATACGAGAGGCCAGATTACCTTGTCGGCAGGCACCTCTCTTTCTGACAGGCCCTTGACCGTGACAATGCGCTCACGGTCTGTGAAACGGTCCAGCGAGTTCTTTACAAAAGATCCGAATACTACCATGCCCAGTGACAATATCAGGGCTTCAACATAATAATGTTTCATGTAAAAATGCTGTTAATGATTATTCGACACACGCAGTTTGAGGCACGACAATAGGGTGCCGCATTATTTCACAAGTACGGTCTTGCCCTCCGATGTCACGTATATCCTGCCGCTCTGCAACTTGCCGGCACGTGTGCCGTCGAGCTCATAGAATACGGGGGCATTGCCATTGCCGTCGCTCTCAGCCTCGGATATGCCTGTAATGACATCTCGCGTCTGCAAATACACCTGCTTGATGTCATCGATGTCGGTGCTGAGCAGATAGGAACGGTTCACCGGAACAAAAGTGTTGGTGATGGCATATTTCACCGTGCCTGTCGTACCGGCAACGTTAGAAGACGTGGCATTGTACAGGATGGTTCCCTTGGTCAGCCCAGTCACCTTCAGCGTTGCGCCGTGCAAC
>CAMWRK010000142.1 GCA_947176655.1 uncultured Prevotellaceae bacterium
ATCCATGTCAATACCTCGCAGACGCGAGGCTCTGGCCAGCGTCTCTATCTCGACAGCATCGGTAGGACGCAGCACACCGCCGCGCTCCACATAGCGTGTACCGTCGGCAGCCTGCCAGAAGTGCACATGCTCGTCGCCCTGCAGCTCCACCCTCACCTCTCGCCCGTCGGCAAGTTTCTTCGTCTGCCACAGTCCTGGCATGGCTCTGTCAGCAAGGACTGACAGAGGAACAAGGACAGACAAAACCAATGTCGATAATACCTTATTCATATATATATACTTTATTTGGCATGCGGCTGTCCCGAATTAGTCGACAGCCACTTCCTCCCGCCATCGTCACACAGCGACAGACCGTTGCCATGCAAAGATACGCAAATTCCCGCAGATGGCAATAGACTTACCATAGTACAACACCACGCAACAGCCATTTTCTATGGCAAAAAACCAGTGAAATACATAAATATGTAACATATATAAAACAGAATAAAAGCGTTATAAATAGATTGCCATGCACTTTGAAGGATGGGCATGGGGCATGGTGCCTTATACTTATCATGGTTGTCCCTACTACAAAGTAGAGAGTACAACAAAGGAGATGCCGCGCGACATGTATGAAGAGCGGTTGCGCAGAAGTAAGCCAGACATGTTTGCATGGGAAAGACAACCATCTGAGTTTACAGACATCAGTTCATTGGACGAGAAACTGATACGTGGTGTTGTGCGTCTTGGTGTTGAAAGAGGCCGGTTGTCTGATCTGGCTCTAACGGAACCCATAGAGGATGTGTTGAGAAAATGGAAGTTGACGACAGATAACAAACCTCTAAACGCTGCCACAGCGCTCTTTACAAAAGATACTGGCATGTACACGCAGTTCACAATGCGCTTGGCCCGCTTCCAAGAAACAGACAAGAACGAGTTCCTTGACAACCAGCGAGTGGAGGGGAACATCTTCGTACTACTCAATGAGGCTATGAACTTCTTCCGCATCAGAAAGGGCGGTGTGCCGTAAACCGACACACCGCCCTTTTCTTGTATTCCTTAATAAGTACTATGCCTTATTACTTCTTGACAACAACGGAAGCTGTACCGTCGCTCTTCTTGACGATGTAGACACCCTTGGCAACGCTTGCGTTTGCGTTCTCGGCCAAACGCTTGCCGTCAACAGTGTAAATTGAAGATACGCTTGCATTGTTTGCAGACTCCTCTACAGAACCGATAGCATTGCTGTCATTGCCCTGGTTGATGACAAACTTACGAACAGCAACACCCTCGCCACCGGCATCGATATTGACAACAAGTGTGCGTGCCTCGGTTGCAGGCTCAACATTGATTTCCAAGAAATCGACATTGATAGTCTCATCACCCTGAGCTATTTCCTTTGTCACCATTGACACATTGACACCAGCGGGGAGCTCTTCGCCATTTTCTCCGCTTACAATCCAGTTCTCGAAGTTCTCTTCGTATGATTCGGGATAATATGTGAACGTCTCACCTTCTTCAGAAGCATTGAGCGTCACAGTCTCGCCCTCTACCAGCTGCGTGCCTTCCTCGTTATACAAAGCCAGGAAAGGATAGTAGGCATCGAAAGAAGCCAGCCAGTTGGAAGCGCATTTGCGTGAACCATCTGCATTAAATGTGTATGTCCACTGGGGAAGGTTCAGGAAAGTATTGAGACTTGCAGATCCCTCGGTAACGATATGCGTTGCAGCGAAACCGCCAGTATAATAATAATTGTCCGTATTCTGGAACATTACTCTGGGTATGATGGCGGAAATCTTATCATTACCGACAAAACCAGTCAACTCGGCAACAATAGGCTCATTGACAACGAGGTAGTCACGTATCATGCCCCACTCGTCCTCAGACTCCATATTGAAAGTTACAAGTGCTCCCTGCAGAGAACGTTCCTCATCAACTGTTGTCGTCAGAGTGTTGAACAGATGCAAATATCCCTCGTCAGTGTAGTTATATAACTTCAACTGCAGTTCTGCACCAGCCTCACAAGACAGGAAAGGAATGAAAGTAAGGCTTCTCAGCACATATGGTGCAGCAGGCTTGGGGAACATAATCGCATAGCCTGTGTTAATAACAGAATCCATTGACATGCCGTAACGAGCCTGCAAATAGCTCTTCCAATCATCTGAAGCATCCTGATTGAAAGTTGATGTGCCACCGACACCTGTGTTTGAGGCAGAGCCATAGCAATAAGTATCAACCCATGAAGATGTCACACCATCCTCCCAAGCATCAACAAAAGTCAGTTCTCTATCCTCTACGCCAAACATCTTCGGATCCCAGCCGTACATGATGTTATAAGGTTTCACACCACTTTCGGGTGCAAAAGAGAACTCATAATAGTCATCACCGGAAGACACCTGCGGAACAATACCGATACCGGCAGAATTCTCTGTCGTGAGATTTTCATCATAAGAAGTCGCATCCGCGCCATACACATCATTGAAGAACCACAGGTATGAGTCATAACCCTCAGAAATGTTCTGCCACTTGATTTTTGTATAGGCAGGCTGATACATATATGCATATCCGTCCAAGAAGAATGTGCACTCGGGGTTCAGATAGCGGAGTTCCTTTGCCTCCTCCTCGTCGCCCTCTGCTCTTGTGCTGACATTGGCCAACTGCTTTGTTGACTTGTCAAACATCACGAGACTCTCCTTCATGGAAGAAGCAGTGTGTGTCTTCTTCTGCAGTCCGGACAAATCCAATGTCGGCTTCTTGGCGACAAAACGGTTTGCTGTCTGTGCGAAAGCAACCGAAGCCGTCACAATCATACCTACCAAAAGTAATACCTTTTTCATAAGCTTAAAGTTTAGTTAATAAATATGTGATATAAAATCATCTCTTGTTATCTTGCAACTGACCTGTATAACAGGACAGACACTCATTTGCTATTGTCAAAGCAAGGAAACATGGAAATAGTCCTCCGCATCCGTCGTGCTTGTGAACTTTATGTATGTAGCGTTCAGCGGATCGGGATATTCCACCACATATGTTGCAGACTGGAGCAGATCGATGAAGTCTCTCACCGCCTTTATGTTCTTATACGTGGTCACTGCATTTTTGTCTCCGGACTTTCCGTCGAACTCAAAAGCGAACGTTCCATCCTCACCCATAGCAAACGTATCGTACATGCCCATCGGCGACGGATACTGCGTGGTTGTCCAGGCCAACATGAAACTCTTACCCGTAGTGCTATACATCAGACGTATGCTTTTCAGTCCATTGTACGGGCGAGCCTTCACTCCGGCGGCAAAAGCTGCATAGGCGTCTGCAAAACGACCACCCAACGCCTCCGGGTCAAATACCCAGACTTTCTTTGTGTCCAGCAGCCATCGTGATGCTTCATAGTTATATATCAGTGCATCCTGTGCGGCATCCGTGCAGAGCAATCCTCCTATTCCTTCGTCAATGGTAAACGTCTGTACGGCAAAGTCACCTTTTCCGTCCGTTCCCTTGAAAGGCTTTACCAGACGGAAGCCGTTCTCCGTCACGATATACGGAACCTTGGTAGTCTCAGTCAGAGCATCACCGCCCTCGGGATAGAAACTGGCCACGCCTGACGCCATATTCGTCACGACATAGACATCGTCTCCGGCAACCATACGCATGTCCGGCATATTTGTCGGGAACAGTTTGTCTTTCTTCTCTTTCATTAGCGCAAGATACCCCTCCCAGTCAATATCGTCGGCCAGACGTTTCAGCAGAATGGTCTGGCCCCATTTCTTGCCCCTGAGGGTAATGAGTTCCTCCGTGCCCTTCTCTATCACGAACTCATAGTCACCGCGATGGCCGTATCCGGATTCGTCCAGATCCTTGTCCGGATTGTTCGGATCCGTAGGCGCACCGTTGCCCACGACATTGTCGGGCGTGGCAAAAAGATGGAATATGGGGTTGAAAGTATTGAACGTCAGAACCGGCCCGTCGTCGGTAATCACCTCGAACATGGAGGTGCTTTCCGTATACTTCCCGCCTATCCATACGTTGTCGCCGGCAATGGTGACAGACGTGTTCTTATTGAACTTCATCAGATAGGTATAGCCGGACTCCCAGTCGTTGTTCACGAAATACTCCATGACCCATCCGTTCGGAGCTCCGCACAGCAGATCGGTATATTCAGGAATAGTGGCATTGAGACGCTCTGCCGAAGACTGTGAGAACAGGCTCTCCTCCTCCGGCGTACAAGCCGTAAACAGACTGCCGAAAGCACAAACGGCAAAAGTGTATATGATTAGCTTTTTCATCGTTGTCATTCAAATGTTCATTATTTATTGAGAATGCCGCGCCAGAATAAAGACATGCGTGTCATTCCGCCTCCGTCTCTCCTATGTTGTAGACCTCGCCACGAAGTTCATCCAGGTTGAAAGTCATCTGGCGCACCTGCACTTCCTCGCGCAGAGCATCAAGGTCGAGTTTCCACGCCGAAGACAACCAGTTGCGGGCAATGTCGGTCTTCTGCAGTATCACGGCACGCCCGTCCACCTTGTCGCCGTCCTCCACGGCGATAAGCTCGCAGCCACTGTCGCGCAATCCCTGCAGCCAAGCTTCCGTGTCCTCCACGGTGGTGAAGAATGTCGTGCCGCCCGTCATGCCGGTAGCACTGGTTTCGGAATCATCCTCCGTATATGCCACTTTAGCCGAAAGGTCGGACATGTAGTAGACCTGGTCGGCCTCGATGAAAGCGCCCACGTATGTACGCAGATCCGCGGCACGGTCCTTGGCATTGGCGTAATAATAGTATGAGAAAGCGTAGCTCTTCATGGAAGGGCTGTTCTTTCCGGCAAGATACTGCGTTATGCCGCTGTCCTCAAAGACCTTCCATCCCCTGCCGGCCACCCAAAGGGTCAGCCCCCACTGCTCGTCGGTGCGGGTGATGTAGTTGGCTATGGTCTCGGCGAAGTCCTCGCGAGCCTGTGAACTGGCATAGCACGTGGTACAGCCGATGGAAGCCATCTCGGCACCGTTGCGGTCCTGCCAGCTTGTCGGCTCGTAGTGTGAGGCCGAAATCAGGTCGAACTCCTTGGGATATGTCTTTGTCTGATGCAGGATGTGGGCGAACTCATGGTGCATCGTCTTGAAATATTTCTCGTTGAGCTGTTCGTAATCTTCAGGATCGAACAGATTCACGCGGAACAGCGACACCTTCAGGCCGCCTTCGGCCAGACCGAGAATCTCGGTACCGTTAACGGGATTTACTGCCGTGGAGCCTATCAGATGGAGGATACGCGGGCCGTACAGCTTCAGAAAATCCACTCCGGCCAGTTTCGTATATACATCGAACCACAGATACTTTGTCAGCACGGCCAGATCCACAGCCTTGCTGTACTCTGCCGGCACGAGGTTGTAGTCCATGTCCGTACCGGCATCCTGCATCTTGTATATGAACTTCAGGTTATAGACATCCGTGAAGTTCTCCTTGATCCAGCGGTCGAACTTATATGTGTAGGACGTCGGATCGAGTTCCTCCTCGGGCGTATTGAAAATGCTCTCGCCCAGTTCGTCTTCCGCGCAGGAAGTCATGAAAGCCAGGCAGCACAGTGCGCAAAACGACTTTAATATGTATTTCTTCATTTTCATATCAACTTACGAATAGTGTTACTACTTTACGGAAAGTTTCTTCAGGAACGAACCGGTGTATCTCTCAAAGCTGTTTGCGCTCTTGGAGGAAACACGCATGTTGGGAGTAAATCCGGCGGCAATCACCTCGGCAGGAATCTGAATGGCGGTGCGGGGGTCGTTTGTCACGAGTGTCTCCACACGGTCAAGTCCTATATTGTGCGTGATTTCTATGCCGTAGCGTTTGATGTCGAACCAACGGT
>CAMWRK010000143.1 GCA_947176655.1 uncultured Prevotellaceae bacterium
TGACGGGTGAGAAGATAACATCGGCAGACGTTGCACTGTTGCCCGCAATGATATAGTCCGGAGTGTCCGCACCGAGACCGAACCAGTCTCCTGTGTTGCGGCTCAGCTGTGTGCCGCTGATGTTCCATCCCTCGAGGTCGCCGTCAAACTCCAAAGAGCAGTCCACGGTGAATGCTTCGGGCTTGCCCTTGGGGTCGTCCGGAACGTCCGGAACATCCGCCGCGGCCATCTGTGTACCCTCTATTATGAATGAGTCGAAACCTATCGTTCCGCAACGGCTTGCCATGGCGTCAGAGTATGGCACAGGCTGTATGGCGAAGCACAATTCTGCATCGCTCTCCGGAGTGTATGTCACTTTGACCTTCCGCCATCCCGTGGTGGCAGTATTGGCTACAGTCTCCACAAGTGCCACCTGGCTGTCCATGGACTGTGCCTGGCATACATATATCTTCACGCCGTAGTTGAAGAGGTTTGCCGGCATGCCGCCCGGTGCGTTGAATGCAAACTCCAGCGTGCAAGGTTCACCGGCTGCCAGTTTCCTGACGGGTGAGAAGATAACGTCGGCAGACGTTGCGCTGCTGCCTGCGATGATATAGTCCGGAGTGTCCGCTCCGAGGCCGAACCAGTCGCCCGTATTGCGGCTCAACTGTGTGCCGCTTATGCTCCATCCCTCAAGGTCATCCTCGAATTCCAGAGAGCAGTCTATGGTGAAGGGTTCGGGCTTGTCCTTGGGGTCGTCGGGAATGACTACGCCGGGAGTCAGGGTGCCCTCGAAGCCTGACACGCGGATGTTGTCAAAGGCAACGGCACCTCCGGGATTCAGACCGCTTTCGTTGAAGGGGGTGATGATGAAGCAGTATTTGCCGTCGTTCTCGGGTGTGAATGTGAAGACCTCAGACTCGAACCATTCGTCGGTGCGTTCCTCGACAACAGGTATTTCACCGATAAGAATGGCATCGGTCAGCTCCTGTGTCGGAGCGGCGTATACCTTGAAGCCATATCCGAGATTGAGGGATTCGGATTTGGCTGAATAATGGAAGCTGAAGTTTGCTGTCGTCTTGCCTTCGAGCACGAAAAATTCGGTGGCAAGTGTATTGTTCTGCTTTACAGTGGCACCGATGTTGCCGAGTACCTTGTCGCCAGACGGAGGCTCCGGCAGACCGAGTGCTGTGGCGGAATAGCGGCGGAAAGGCTTGTTGCCGTCAGAGAACCATCCCCGGGGCAGCACGCTGATTCCTGGGAAGTCGGCATCGTCGTCGAAGGTGAACAGCTTTTCGAAAGCGTTCTCCTTCGGGGCGGCAGTCGCTTCGCTGCCCTCTATTATGAACGAGTCGAAACCTATCGTTCCGCAACGGCTTGCCATGGCGTCAGAGTATGGCACAGGCTGTATGGCGAAGCACAATTCTGCATCGCTCTCCGGAGTGTATGTCACTTTGACCTTCCGCCATCCCGTGGTGGCAGTATTGGCTACAGTCTCCACAAGTGCCACCTGGCTGTCCATGGACTGTGCCTGGCATACATATATCTTCACGCCGTAGTTGAAGAGGTTTGCCGGCATGCCGCCCGGTGCGTTGAATGCAAACTCCAGCGTGCAAGGTTCACCGGCTGCCAGTTTCCTGACGGGTGAGAAGATAACGTCGGCAGACGTTGCGCTGCTGCCTGCGATGATATAGTCCGGAGTGTCCGCTCCGAGGCCGAACCAGTCGCCCGTATTGCGGCTCAGCTGTGTGCCGCTGATGCTCCATCCGTCAAGGTCGTCCTCAAATTCCAGAGAACAGTCTACGGTAAACGGCGTTCCGGCGGCCATAGCTGGCAGCGCGGCAAAACAGCCGAGTACAGCAAGATAAATCAATGATGTAATTTTTTTCATACTTAATATATTATTGTTGTGTTTGTTCGTATCGTGATATACGACAGCAATCGCCGGCTTTTTTCTTAGAAAGCTATTGCCATCATTCTGCAAAGGTAGGCTTTTTTTCTACAATTGGCTCAAAAGCAACGGCAAAAACAGCATAATATCAACCATTTTGCTGCTTTCCGTGCAAACTGTGACGTAAAAACGCGGCTCCGGCAACCATTCACACTGTTCTCCGCCGTTTCTCCACCGCCTCCGCCACATCTTTGGCTATGCGTGCATAGGCCTCGAAGCGCACTCCGGTGACCGGAGCGTCGTACATGTCCCACTGTCTCACCGGTTTGCGGAAGCTCTGCACAGCCATGCGTCGCATCACCTCCGTATTAGGCAGATGGGGATGATCCGGCACAATGCGCGACACCATATCCACAAAGGTCATGTATCTTTCCTGTTCAAGCACGCCAGTGTCCACCAAGGCACGGTATACGGCATACCACTGGCGTCTTGTGGCCACACCGGCGGCCACCTGCGCTATTATCTCAGCACACTCTTTTTGTCCCGGCGCTGCTGATGCGGGAGCTTCCTCCACGCGCCTTATGCTGTGCATCAGGTCGGCGTGGCTTATCCGTGGCATCTCCCTCATGTGCTTCACCACACGTCCCAGTATCCTCACGTTCATCTCCTCGCGCAGTGCTATGGGCGTGTACTTATCGTTGCACGGCACCAACCAACTCTGCCCGTTCCCGTCGCGGAAGAAGGCCTTCACCGTACACTCGCCGTCTATGCATGCCACCACAATGTCGCCATCGTCCACCGTAGGAGTCACCTGTATCTGCAACCTGTCTCCGGGCAGTATCCCGGCATCCTTCATGGAATCCCCCTCCACATCTATCACGAACATGGGGCTTCTTCCCACCATGTCCTTCGGCAGGAGCAGATATTCTCCTGCCGTTGCGTCGCCTGGCATTGCAGGGGTGCCGGCTCTGACCGGCACGTCGACATACTCCACCGGCGTGTCGCACAGTCTGGGGTTCATGCCCGAACACTCAAGCATACCCAACACTTCGCCTATTTCCTCTTCCGTCATATTTCTGTTCTTCTTTTGTCGCCCTCTGTTCTCTCTTCAGGGATTTGTCCGGCGGCGGGCATGGCACATAAAGAACCGCCGCGGCTCTGACTATGGGTCAGTGTGTCGCGGCGGCAGTGTGTCATTATTGTCTTGTGTTGTCTACCATCCCTGCTCCCATACGTTGGGGGAAACTCCTATGTTCCCGTCCTCGCGTCCGAGCTGGTTGTTGGGATCGGAGGTGTCTACCTTGTTCTCGTTGTCAAGGCTGATGCTTGCGGCCAGAAGGCTCTCCGCAGAGATGTCTATGACTTTCGTCGTGGGCTTGATGTATGTCTTGTTCATACGTGTTGTCATGTTGAAAAGTTTATGAATGCTTTATCTGTTTTACTTTACCATTTTCTTGCCGTCTACAATGTACAGTCCCTTGACAGCGTTCTGTACTCTGCGTCCGCTCAAGTCGTAGATTACGGTATGCTGACCGTTCACACCATCCATGCTCTCGATACCAGTCTCGTCACCTCCTCCGAAATTGAAGGAGAAGAAGCGTGTCTCGGCTGTGATGACGCTGCTTGCGGGCAGATAGGCCTTGAAGCCGTTGTTGATGACCTTGCCGGCATGCTCACCTTCTTCTATCTGCTGGGCCTTTGCCATTCCGGCACCGCTTGCTGTCTGTGCCAGTACGTATATCTCCCCGTCGATGTATTCGGGAATTATCGTGCCATGTAACAGGTTGGTGCCACCGATGCTGCCTTCTCCGCCTACGGTCAGCATGTATGTTCCGGCCTCGCCTTTCAGTATAACACCGGTTTCGGCAGGGATAACACCACCTGTTATCTCTGTCAGCTTCATGTCTGTAGCTGTTGTTGCGTTGGCATAGTATGCTTCCAGTGTACCGTTCTCGGGCAGGGTCAGTGCCACGGGAGAATACAGAGTGGCGTAACCGGCAGAGGTGATGACGACGGGCAGGGCGGTGACTTCCTCGAGCTGCCAGTTGTAACCCATGCCGCCGGTGCTTGGAGGATTGCTGTTGCCTCCGTCAATGCGGTTGTGAGTCTGTGCACCATATATGTATCTCTGACCATAACCGTGGGTAGCACTGGTGAAAGAGATATTGTATTGGCAGAATACTCCGTTTGCGGCAGGATAGAAAGCTACATTTGAAGTGTTGCCTACGGCCACGAAGTCGTGACATTCTATGGAGCGGCCTTTGCTGAGAGAAATCAGGTGCGTTCCTTCGTCACTATCGTCATTGGCATCATCGTTTTCGTTATAGTAGTAGAATATGGTGTTGGGATCGTTGCTGTCAAGCGACACCATTGTGAAACGTTGTTCGGTAGTTGTATGGGCAGCCTGCATTACAGAAACATAAGGTGTTGTCTGACTCTCATCGCAGCAACGGATGCGGTAGAATTTGTTAAATTCGGGCTGATTGATTTGGGTGGCGTCTCTTTCTGCTTCCAATTTGTTGAACATTGCTTCGATGTCTGCCTCGGGTGTGTCTTCTGTAATGGAGTTGTAGAACTCGAGTGCTTCGTTGTAGACATCAAGCAGTGCGGCGTTATAGTAATTGACACCATCGCGGAGCAGCCACTCGCCGTTGACACAGTATGTCTCGCGAACAAGTCGCAGACAGTTTCTTAGATTCAACGCGGCCTCGCCCATCACGGGTTCAACCTGCCAGATGTATCTGTCCTGGGGAGCGACTTGATTCGGATTTACTGCCGTCGTGGTTCCGTATTGCTCACCTTTACCGATGAAATAGTTTTCATGCCATTCTGTTGTTGCTGCGTTCACGTTGGTAAGGCGGATGGCATAGCGGTCGGGGATTTCTTCTGTTTGGAAGAACACCTGACTCTCATAGGTTCTGTTATTTGTCGAAGTTGAAATCTGGGTGTTGTTATATACAGTGTTTGATATGCGCAGGTCATTCATCTTGAGGAAATATGAATGGGCATACAGACCTCCGGCAGCACCGTTTTGGATATCATAGAACATTGGCTCTTCTGTGACCGTTATAACGTTGTTTTCTCCATTGGTCTGCAGATAGTGCTTCGTGTCGTTATCGTCAGTGTAGTAGATAAAATAGCTGCCGGGAGCCAGTTCGGCGGCTTCGTAGTTCATCGCGTTGTATACTATATCGATCACCTGTGTATCTGTCTCGTCCTTAACTACAGGATCGCCGTTGTAAATGTAACCGAAATATGCAGGAAGTTCAATGTCGTCTCCTACTCGCTGCATACTTGTTATGCTCTCGGTTCCAGCAACGTTTCCGTCTGCATCGTGTCTGGTGATATTGAGCGTATATTTGCGGTAGCATGAAGCGTCTACTGCCAATTGTACGCTCCAGATGCCGGTACCAGACGGATACGCGGCACTATTTACATTGAGGTATGCATCGTCAGCCTTGGCAAAGCGGACACCATAGGTTTGGATGTAAGTGTCGGTATATCCGGAATGCACATTGCTTTTGTCGAATTGATGTTTGTTCTTGTTGTTTTGGTTGGTTTCTATTGTGGTGATATTGCATATCTCAAACTGGGCGGGATCTGCACTCAAACTGCCTACAGAGGCGGCATTGTCGGCTTGTACATATTTGTCATCCTCGAAAGCTCTTTTCAAATAGAATTTGGTATTTTCGTTGTCGTTTACAGGAACCAGGTCGAAAATCATGTCCATGGTGAGAGGAAGTGTTGCCTTAAGATCGGTTGTGGCGGTGTAGAATTGGTTGTAGGCTCCGCTTGTCTCACCTACGCTTCTCACAGCAATACGCTTGGTCGTAGGTGTTGCAAGTTCTGCTGGCATGTAGAGTGGCAGATATGTCACTTCCAGAATCTGGTCGTTACTTTCATCCTTTGTGTAGGCA
>CAMWRK010000144.1 GCA_947176655.1 uncultured Prevotellaceae bacterium
ACGTAGATACCCTCGTATGATGGGTTGAACAAGTCGCGCAACATGCCCACGGCACGGCTGCTTTCCTCATACACCAGCGTGGGCATTTCCTTGGCTTTCTGAGCATTTTTCAGGGTGTCGTTCCACCGCTGGGCGAGTATCTTCATCTCGTTGTCCAGCTCACTCGCCTTCTTGCCTTCAGCCACAGTGCGCACTATGATGCCGCAGTTGTCCGGTTTGATACTTTCTATAATCTGTTTCAGACGTGCACGCTCTTTGTGCTCCTTTATTTTGGACGACACGTTTACCTTATTCTGAAACGGCATCAGAACGAGAAAGCGGCCTGCAAAAGACAGTTCGCACGTAAGGCGCGGCCCTTTGGTGGAAATGGGTTCCTTGACAATCTGCACCAGTACCTCCTGTCCCTGTTGCAAGGTGTGCTGTATCAGTCCGTCCTTGGGGCATTCGGGCAGAATCTGCGTGTTGCTGATCTGCGGCAGGTTCTTGCGGTCCGAGAGCAGTCTCTTCATGTATTTCGCATACGAGTTGAACTGTGCTCCCAGATCCAGGTAATGCAGAAATGCGTCTTTTTCGTAACCGACATTGACAAAGCATGAATTCAGCCCCGGCATAAGTTTTTTTACTTTGGCCAAGTATATATTGCCCACCTGGAAACTGGCCTCCTGGCTCTCGTCCTGATACTCCATCAGCCGCTTGTCCTCGGTAAGGGCTATGGATATTTTCTTGGGCTGTACATCAATGAATAGTTCGCTGGTCATAGTCTGTTGTGTATAAAAAATCCGGTACCGACACCTTATATATTGTTATATATGGCCGCTCGGCTACCGGACGTTGTTCTTTTGCGTATATCAACGCACACAGACGTCAAGTCTTTTACTTGCTCTTGTGTCTGTTCTTGCGCAGTCTCTTTTTACGCTTGTGTGTAGCCATCTTGTGGCGTTTGTGCTTTTTTCCGTTCGGCATAACTTTTACAGATATTTGTTGTTAGTACATATATTTCAGTGTGCAAAGGTAGTGCTTTTTTTTGGAAGTTAAAAGCATTTGACCTTTTTTTTGGATGTGTTGTCCTGAATCTCATTTACGATGTATGGCAAATCCGTATGTTTGCGACACCGTTGTCCTTACAACGAGATGTTGAGCCACACCATCGTTACTACGACAAATCTAAAAGGACTGGAGTGTTGTCGTGATGAGTGAAATTTATTGCCACGACGGCGTTTTGCCGTCGTTACGTGATCCTCGTAATGGACAAGTGTGGCACGTATTAGTCTTCAAAATCGAAGTAGTCTAATTTCTTTCCGCATTTCGGGCAGAAAACATCGTGTTTGTGGATTTCTCCCCCGCAATCATTGCAGTGGTATGTGCATTGTGAAGATGTCGCATTTTTCTTTTCCATGTTTTTATGTAGTTTTTAAAAAAAATATCAATATCGTTACTGTAGACTCTGAAGTCCATTATCAGCAACGGTCATAAGCGCAAGGTCGTATTTCAGCGGATCTTCCGGCGACCATTTGCGGAAAATGCTTGTCAGTTCCACGCATGCTTTCCAGTCGGCCTGCCTTCGTGTCAGTATGGATGCCGTCAGCCGGCAGACATGCACGTCCATCACCGCATAGAGTTTGCTTTGGTCCACGTCTTTCCACAGTCCCAGGTCTGGCTCGCCCTGCCGTACCATCCAGCGCAGATACATACATATCCGTTTGCATGCCGACACGCCCGGCGTGCCAAGTCGAGCCGGAGCGAGCCATTGACATAGCACGGATATTATATCATCCATGTTTTTGCCGCGGAATATGTGTTCAAGGGTAATGTCGCTTTCACGGCATCCTTCCGCTGTCAGTGCGTGACGTATGTTGTCGCACACCTGTATGAACTTCTCACGGTTGAGAGTGCGGTATACACATCCGTTCACGGCATCGCGGTAACTGTCGTTGTATTTTCCTTCAAGGACAAAACGGGCAGGACTCCACTGCATTTCGTCTCCGAGCATCCGGCGTGCAGCCTTCTTTATTGCCTTGCGGTTGCCCCATGTTATAATCGCCACGAACAGTGCACCCAGTTCTATGTCCAACTGCCTGTCGGTGTGTTTCTTCAGTTCGTATACCAAGCCGCATGGATCCACTTCCAGAAAGCCTTCCTTGTCGAACTTCGCGGCATGTATCTTGTCCAGAATCTCTTTTGTGATTTTTATGTTCCCGTCGCTCATAATATAGTCATAATATAGCTTGAAGTGTTTTTATGAATCGGTGCTATGGTACAAAGGTACGAAATAAATTCCGTATCTCGGAAGTTTTTTATCCCCTCATTATGCGTCCCATCATTCCGTCTGACGTTTACGTAATATGTAATAATAATTGCTTGGCTGTTTCAGAATTAATACTTAACTTTGCAGTACTGAATAATGTTGTAACTATGAATAAAGTCATGCTTATAGGCAATGTCGGTCTGGATCCTGAAGTGCGATATGTCGATGCAGGAGTGGCTGTGGCCACCCTACGTCTGGCCACCACCGAGCGCGGTTACCGTCTGCCAAACGGCACCGAAGTCCCTGCACGCACGGAGTGGCACAATATTGTTCTCTGGCGCCAGTTGGCAGAGACAGTGGAGAAGTATGTCCACAAAGGAGACAAACTCTATATCGAGGGCAAGATACAGACACGTTCCTATGATGACCGCACTGGCCAGAAAAGGTATGTCGTCGAAATATGGGCCGAGGCCATGGAGATGCTTTCTCCCCGTCGGCAGGACAATGGCGAGACTTCAACGCAGCAGTAAGAGTACAGCACATTCATACAGATGTTTTATTTTCCCATTTTGGATTTTACCGTTTCCGTCAGCACAACCGACCCTTCTTTCCTGGCATGGGTAGCCTTGTGTCTCAGTGTTCTCCTGCTTATATGCAGCGGTCTGGCTTCGGCCAGCGAAATAGCCTTCTTCAGTCTTACACCACAGGATTTGGCTGAGATTGCCGAGGAGAAGCGTGGTTGCGATACCCGAATACTACAGTTGCGTGAGCACAGCGACCGCGTCTTGGCAACCATTCTGATACTTAATAATCTTGTCAATGTAGGGGTAATCATGCTGCTCAACTTCTTTTTTATGGACTGTCTGCACTTCGGAGCAGGGGCGGAGTGGCTGGAGTTTCTGCTTCTTACGGTGCTGCTTACTTTTCTATTGCTGCTCTTCGGCGAAATCATGCCGAAGATATACAGCACCCACCACAATCTCTCCTTTGCCCGTTTTGCTGCTCCGTTGCTTTTCTATTTCCAGAAGCTTTTCTATCCGGTCTCCTCTCTACTGATGATGAGCAAGGCGTTTACCGACAGAATAGTTTCATACGAAACGGAATCCCTTACCGTAGACGATCTTGAAAAGGCCATGGAACTGACTGACAAGAAAGACATTGCCGAAGAGAGCCAGATGCTGCAGGGCATCATACGTTTTGGCGGCGAGACAGCCCGCGAGGTCATGACGCCGCGTGTGGATATTGTGGATCTGGACATGAAGGCCTCGTTCACACAGGTGTTGCAATGTATTGTCGAAAACAACTATAGCCGTATACCCGTCTACCAGGATACAGCGGACAACATCCGCGGCGTGCTCTATATTAAAGACCTGTTGCCGCATTTGCAGAAACCAGCCTCTTTCCGTTGGCAGAGTCTGATACGTCCGCCATATTTCGTTCCGGAGACAAAGATGATAGACGATCTCCTGCGCGATTTTCAGCAGAACAAAGTACACATTGCTATTGTCGTCGATGAGTTCGGAGGTACTTCCGGCATTGTCACTATGGAGGACATCATCGAAGAGATCGTGGGAGAGATAGACGATGAATACGACGATGAAGAGAAGACGTTTCACCGCCTGAATCAGAATACATATATTTTTCAGGGCAAGACGCTGCTTACCGACTTCTACCGCATAATGAGGCTTGATGACGACTTCTTTGCGGAAACCAATGCGGATGCTGATACGTTGGCAGGACTGTTGCTGGAACTCAAGGGAGAGTTTCCAACGTTGCACGAACGTCTTACATGTCGCAATATCACGTTCGAGATAATGGAGATGGATGAACGGCGTATTGTAGCCATAAAGGTAATTCTGGGCAAGGCATAGGCATTTATCTCAGCCATTTGAAAAGGTCGCTGAAATGATTGAAATCCTTTTTACACTGTATGCCTATGCCCTGTGTGTTCAATGAAGACTGGATGAAATACCTGTCGTTGGCCTGATTGTATGCTTTCAGCGATATGCTCCCGTTTTTGGTAAGCAGGTATTCCATCGTTACATCGCTGATGAAACTCCTTTGCGTGTAGTATTTCTCACGATAGCCGAAATTACCGGTCAACACCAGTCGGTCGTCAAACAGAGATCCACTGAGCAGTCCCTCCACGTCCATGTTCCTCCATCCGTCTTCGCCTGTCTTCAGGTTTGTACCGATGCTCCATTTGTTTGAGCCTACAGCATTGGATATGAATTGATTCAGCTGTGCTGACAATGTGCTGCTCACTAACGAATTCATGGCTGCACCGCTTTGGTCTATGCCAGCCGCCTCGAAGTTGTAGAAGCGTCCCAGGCCAAGGAGATAGATGGTCTGCATGTTACGTTCCTCCTCAGTACCAACTATGGAATGTACCATCTGGCGTTCGTCTTCCGTAGCGTCAGGTAGTTCGAAGTCGAAAGTCACCATGGGTTGTTCGGGATGGCCTGTCAGATTCATTATGCAGTTCACACGTGTCTTCGAGAATCCGAGAGACCTGTCTGTAAGGTCGTCCAGTGATACGCTGTTGACAGTATAAACGGCCTGGAGATTGATGTCCGCCTTCATGGCATCACCGCCGAATGTGATGGTTCCATCTGGCTGGAAACGGAAATCCTTGCGTATGATGTCCTGTAGATGCAGCCTGTAGTTGCCGTCCTGTACGCGGTATGTGCCATATATGTTGAAACGCCCTTTATTGTAATATTTGGCCATTATGCGTCCACCTCCTGCAATTTCTATCATGTCCCCAGATTTGCGGTCCATGAGCAGACGTATTTTTGTTTCCGGTGTCACCATGAGATTGAAATTGATAAACATGTCTGAAGCGAGGGTGTTGTCCTGCTCATAACCGGCAGTTGTTTCCGCATGTTTTATCGTACTTGCTGCCTCTTCTACAGCATCTCCGCTCCTGATTGTGAGAAAACCGGCCTCGGTCAAAGCATCTGGAGTACTTACATTGTACGTGAAACTTGTACCCTCCTCCGGAGTTGCACTGATGTCTACGGACAGGCGTCCTGGTATGCCCCTCACGCTGATGTCGCCGCTGGCTATGCACGTAGCATAGAAGGAATTCTCACCAAAATCATTGAAGTCATAGCTGAGCAGAGTGTTAGCCTTTATACCGAAATCGTATGTCAGCCTCTTGAAGTTGCTGTGCCTGAGTTTTCCCTTCAGTATACCTGTGTGCGGAATATCATTTGTTTCGTCAGCAGAATAACCGGCAAAACGGTATGGTATGTGTGCTGCATGGTCGTCGAGAATTCTTGCATTGAGGGTTATTTCTCCGGGACGCAGGTGTATGTTGTCCTGTCTGATATGATATTTAGTGCCGAGCATGGGCAGTCCGAAATCGGCATGGTCTATCATCATGTCTCCCTCTATGTCGATTTTGTTGAACGGGCCGAATATGCGGCAATATCCTGTGGCTCTGCCCTGGAAGTCTTCCATGAAATTCTTTGTAAAATGATTCATGAAGGCCAGATTGAAGC
>CAMWRK010000145.1 GCA_947176655.1 uncultured Prevotellaceae bacterium
TGGTGGACAACCGCATGCAACTGGACGAGGATCTGGTGTCAGTTCCGGACAGCAGCTGCCTATTGCGCAGTCACAATGCCATAGGACACGGTGTGATGAACGACATATCGGATATTGTCTATGTGAAGACCGGCAAGGATTCCGGCTACACTCCAGGATGCAACCCGCACATTGCCGAAGAAGTGGAACGCATCAACCGAAGCCTGCTGCAGGAGGAACGCAAATGTCTGCTCATTGGTCCTGGACGCTGGGGATCAAGCGACCCGTGGCTCGGCATACCGGTGAAGTGGCCGCACATCAGCAGCGCACAGGTCATAGTGGAGACCGGTCTGGAGAACTATCAGGTGGATCCGTCCCAAGGCACCCATTTCTTCCAGAACCTCACCTCGCTTGGCGTGGGATATCTGACAATAAACGCATTCCGTGGTGACGGCAAATACGACAGCAAACTGTTGGATGGACTGAATGTGGTGCAGGAGACGGAACACGTACGACATGTCAGACTGACGGAACCGCTCGTAATAAAGATAGACGGAATGAAAAAGGAGGCCGTAGTGATGATGCCGGAATCGCTCTGCGAAAATACCCCTGAGGAAAGTGACGTAATGAAAGCGGAATAAGGAACTCTGTCACGACACACACCAGTGGAAAGACTACTGCCCTTTGGCTGGCTTCAGCACTATCCTACCCTGTATAGTAGAATATCGCTCCGGCAGTCTCCCGTTAAGGTGGTCTGTGACATAGCGGATCACTGCCTCGCTGTAGAGCATGATGTTGTCACGCAGAATCTCTTCGCCACGCAATACATTGTACATGCCGCCGCCACTGACGCAATAGTCCGTGGTGCATAGGGTATAGTCGGCTCTGAGGTCTATGGGGCTGTAACGTCCGGTCCTGTCGTCCAGAATCTCCACACATGAAATACGCGCACCACCGGTGGCACAGGTATCGAGGCCAAAACGGAAGCCGGAAATCTGCGGGAACTGGCCGTCCTCCTTAGGCGCGTTGGCCGTAGTAGCTGCCAGCAACTCCACAAGTTTTGCACCTTTGATGCGTATTACCTGCAAATAATTGTTGTACGGCAACATGGAAATGACATCGCCGTATGTCCAGTTGCCGGCAGGAAGCTGTGAACGTATGCCGCCGCCGTTGTTCACAGCAAGATCGGCGCCTGTAAGTGCTCTGAAAGCGTCGCACACGAGATTGCCGGCATTGGTCTCGGCATAGCGCACCTTCTGACGCCCAGCACTGTCAAGTATCTCCATCACATAGTCACTATGACACACCGGGGCTGAGGTGATGCCAGCCATCTCGGCACGGATACTGTCCGTGACCTCGCGCACACGGACATTCACGGCATATACGGAATCCATTGGCAGAAGTCCTACCGAGATATTGCCGCACGGATCGATAACCAGTTTGCCTATATTGCGGAACCGGGTTCCCGTCTGCGTCACCATTACCGGCCTGCCGTCGGCATCATTGACCGTATCGCACGGCACCGTGTTGTGCGTGTGTGCATCAAGGACAACATCCACACCGCGGGTTCCGCGTACGAGTTCATGGCTTGTGAGACAGTTCCAGGCAGAGACCTCGCCAAGATGGGAAAGCAATACCACATAATCTGCGCCACGCCCACGCACCTCGTCTATGTTTCTCTGCACCACAGCTACAAGACTGTCCTGGCACAGGCAATAGAGTTGATTGTTATTCTTGTCATAGAAAGAATATGCTTCGCTGACAAGCGATTCGGGCGTGACAACTCCGACGAAAGCCACGCTCCTGTTTCCGTATGTGCGTATGGCGTAGGAAGGAAACAGCAGAGAATCGCCAGCGGTACGCAGATTGCAGCTTACCACAGGCAGATCCGCCCCGGACAAAAGTCTAATGAGATGCGGAACGCTGAAATCGAACTCATGATTGCCAAGTCCTACTGCATCGTAGCCAACCTCGCGCATTATGTCTGCCACATATCTGCCGCCGGAGATGGCTCCTGCCGTACCGCCGTGCAGATAATCGCCGCTACTGACTATTCCCACAAATGCCGTATCTGCAATACAGTCGGCCAGACCGCGGAGACGGGCGTAACCGTCTATGTTGCAATGCACGTCGTTTTCGTACAGGATGACAATGCTCTTGCGATCTCGCCAGGAACAGGCAGCCAGCAAGCACACGGAGAAAAGCAGAAAGGTATCGCGGAGATAATGCAGTGGTTTGAGACTCATAATACGACACACGATAGAATAACCTGACAGGAAACGTCCGCAACAGACTATTTCTTATAATATGGAGTGTTGTACACGAGAACGATGCCTTTTGTACCGGATCTTACCTCAACGGTTGTACCGTCGCCGGACACAGTGTACTTATTGGATACGCCGTCATTGGCAACATGATAGATGACATTGAACACCTTTGTGATAGCAGAAATGGCATTGGCATCCTTAACCGGAATCTCGACAATCAGCTGACCGAGTTTACCGCTCTCCTTGACATCCTTCCAATTCATGCTCAGATAAATCTGGGTTCCTTGGCACATGCCGGTAAATGCATCCGTTGCCTCGTCGTAGGAATAGCCGCGTTTAGCTATCTCAGAGGAAATCTTGTTAACACTGGCATTCAGATTAATACCGTCGAAATCGAATGCGCCGGCACCAAGGCTCACTGCCATAGCGAACAGCAGTACGAACAGTTTCTTCATGGATAATTGCGTTTGTTAGATTATGTTATATTACCGTCACAAAGGTAGCAAAAAGACCATAAAACGGAAGAGCAATGCTAAAGAATTATCCTAAAAATGTTAAACTTTGTACATAAGCTCCTCTAATATGACATAAATTCACTACCTTTGCAGCGTATAACGCCGAAAAACAACATGTTCAGGAAGATTTTAATTGCATTGACCGTTTTGGCCACTCCGTTCGCCTCGGACAAAAGCCGTGCAGAAAACGGATCCTTGACTCTGACATCCATTACCAACGGGACATTCTACGCCCATGGCATACATGGCGTGAATCCGCTGGCTGACGGAGAAAGCTACAGCCAACTCGTGGACGGCAAGCGCATTGTAATCTGTTCCTTCAAGACTGGTGAACAGACTGGCATATTGTTCGATGCAGACAACACGAAAGGGAAAGTGAAACTGTCACACATTGACGGATACACCCTGTCTCCTGATCAGAAAAACATTCTCCTGCGCACACAGACACGCTCCATATACCGGCACAGCACCACTGCCGTATATTATATATATAATGTGCAGAACCGCACTTTGACTCCGCTCTCCGACGGAGGTCCGCAGGAGTGTCCGCTATGGAGCCACGACGGCAATATGGTTGGCTTTGTACGTGATGGCAACCTGTTTCTGGTGAAACTGCTGTTCGACAATGCCGAAGTGCAGGTGACAAAGGACGGAGAGTTCAACAAGATTATAAACGGCAAGGCGGACTGGGTATATGAAGAGGAATTTGTGACAAATCGCAGTTTCGACTTCAGTGCCGATGATGCTATGCTGGCATGGATAAGATACGATGAGAGTCGTGTGCCCCTGTTCTCATTCCCGATGTACAAGGGCATGCGTCCGGAAATGGAAGCCAATGCGGAATATCCTGGTGCCTACGAATACAAATACCCCATAGCAGGACAACCCAACAGCAACGTTACGGTGCACACCTTCGACATAAAAAGCCGTGCTACCCGTCAGATGTCTCTGCCCTTGGAAGAGAAAGGCTACATTCCACGCATAGCCTTCAGCAGCGACCCGGAAAAGCTCCTGATACTGACACAGAACCGACACCAGGACAACCTGAAGGTATGGGTTGCCAATCCACGTTCCACGGAATGCCGTTGCATCGTTACGGACGAGGTGAAGCCTTACATCAATGACAACGCATATACCATGTTCCGCACAATAAAGGACGGATTCATACTGTTGAGCGAACGTTCCGGGTATGCACACCTGTACAGATACAACCTGCTCGGCACCCAGAAACAGGAGGTGGGTAAAGGCACGGAGATAGTGACAGCATTCTACGGCTATGATGAAAAGACAGGAGCATGCTACTACCAGATGCACGACAACAGTCCCTTACGCACTGTAGTGTGCAGGAGCGATGCCAAAGGCAAAGTGACACGTCTCAGCACGAAACCCGGGCAAAACTCCGCAATATTCTCCGGCAACTACAGGTATTTCATGCTCACGCACCATTCTGCCGATACGCCGCCGACATACACCCTCTGCAACGATAAGGGCATTGTGTTGAAAACTCTTCAGGACAACGCCGCCCTGAAACAGAAAATAGACGGCATGAACCTGGCCGGCATAGAGTTCTTCAGTTTCCGCACACAGGACGATGTGGAACTGAACGGTATAATGGTAAAACCGGCAGACTTCGACCCGGCAAAGAAATATCCGGTAATATTGTTCCAATACAGTGGTCCTGGTTCGCAACAGGTTCTGGATTCATGGTATGCCGGAAACTGTACCGCAGCACTGCTGGAAAGATACTTGGCACAGGAAGGATTCGTCAGTGTCATCGTAGACGGGCGTGGCACAGGTGGACGCGGTGCCGACTTCGAAAAGCAGACTTACTTGAAACTCGGTCAAATGGAAAGTCACGACCAGGTGGAGACAGCCATATATCTGTCCAGACTCCCGTGGGTGGATGCCTCACACATAGGTATCTGGGGGTGGAGTTTCGGCGGTTTCAACACACTGATGAGCATGTCCGAAGGACGTCCGGTGTTCTACGCCGGAGTAGCTGTGGCTCCACCGACATCATGGCGTTACTATGATACGGTATACACAGAACGCTTCATGCGCACCCCGAAAGAGAATCCGGAAGGATACGACTGCAGCCCCATCACACGTGCAGAAAACCTGAGCGGCAACCTGCTGATAATACACGGTCTGGCTGATGACAACGTACATTTCCGCAATGTGGCTGAATACACGGAGGCACTGGTACATGCCGACAAGGACTTCCGCCAGTTGACATATACCAACAGAAACCACTCCATATACGGCGGCAACACACGCAAACATCTGTATCGTCAGCTCGTAAACCACTTCAAGAACAGTTTGAAATAAACAGGACGTACAATAACTCCGCAAAGACGGAGACTCGGCCTCGTAGCTTAGTTGTATAGAGCGTCGGATTCCGGTTCCGAAGGTCCTGGGTTAGAGTCCCAGCGAGGTCACAAAAGCAATTGCAGGAGGCAAGCACGAAGAGAAATGCTTGTCTCCTGCACTATTTCTTAATAATTCTAAATTAGGAGACGGCATTGGCAAACTTTTTTGTAACTTAGCAGTCAAAAGAAGTATTGAAGATATAATAATATAAATACAGATACAAATATGAGACTGGAAGATTTCATGAACGCCTCGCCGGTAAACTTTCTGGCGGTTGAGACAATAAAGAAAAGGTTTGAGGAGCAGGGATACAGAGAATGGAATGCCGGAGAACCATGCCCTGCAGTGAAGAGCGGCGACAAACTGTTTGTAACGAAAAACGGCTCGGCAATATTTGCTTTCCACATAGGCAAACGCCCGATGGCGGAAAGCGGCATGCATATTGTTGCGGCTCACTGTGACAGCCCTACATTCCGAGTGAAGCCGAATGCGGAAATAAAATGCGAGGGAGGACTGGTAAAACTTAATACGGAAGTATACGGAGGTGCCATACTGTCCACATGGATGGACCGTCCGCTG
>CAMWRK010000146.1 GCA_947176655.1 uncultured Prevotellaceae bacterium
TATTGTGCTTATTGGATTGAGGGTATCGGTGCTCCATACGATGACTATATCACCACCATCGGAGAAGAAATTCCAACAGACGGTAGTGTAAAATACCTGTCAGAGTGCTATGATGGTGACAGGCTTATCTGCTCCAAGGCAAACTTTGACAAACTGCTGACCGGCATAGGCAATGTGACATCGGACAAACGTCATTGCGAAGAGGTACACGACTTTATGGGAAGACGGGTAGCCAATCCCGTAAAGGGACGCCTGTATGTCACAGCATCCAAGAAAATGATGTGGTGACATTCGAACGAGCATCATGGGGGATTAACGACAATGTGATACACAGTATGCTAGGCAAGAAACAGGACTGAGCATAAACGCCCTTGCAACGCGACAGGTTTCTGTAGGGAAATCGGTCGCGCTGTCTTTACAATCAAGACCAATCACAAAGGGGCAGCTCTTGGACCGCGTCTTGCTTCGCATTGAAACATAGGGAGAAATATGGCTCTGCATTTGCAGGTTGTATATTTGGATATAATGTTTTTTTTCAGTATCTTTGTCTGTTAATAGCTGCTTATGAAGATATTCGGCATAGGAATGAACTACCGCGACCATGCGGTTGAACTACAGGAAAAAGCCCCGGGACGAATGGCCATCGAGGGTGAGAAGTATGGCGAACCTGTGGTGTTTACCAAGTGCGACAGTGCTTTGGTGACACGCGGACGTCCGTTCTTTATCCCGGACTACACGCAGGAGTGCGAGCATGAGGCAGAACTTGTGGTGAGGATATGCAGAATGGGACGCAGCATAAGCCCACGCTTTGCGCACCGGTACTATGACGCCGTGACGGTAGGGGTGGACTTCACGGCACGCGACCTGCAAAGGAAGCTGCGCGCAGAGGGACTACCGTGGGATCTGGCAAAAGGGTTTGACGGCAGTGCCGTAGTGGGTGATTTCCGCGATTTCAACGGCATTCCGGCAGCACCGCAGACCGGTTCCGCCGGACACTATCATGGCGGGAGCGGTATGGCGGAGACCGGGCGCGGAATAGAGTTTCGGCTGGACATAAACGGACGGACGGTACAGAGCGGCACAAGTGCGGACATGATATATCCAGTGGACTACATAGTAAGCTACGTGAGCCGTTTCTTCACGCTGAAGACCGGAGACCTGATTTTCACCGGCACCCCGGCAGGAGTAGGGCCGGTGCACATAGACGACCACATAGAGGGATGGATGAACGGCGAGAAGGTGCTGGAGTTCAATGTCAAGTAAACGAAACAAGACAAACAAAGCCACTTACACTTATGACAGGCAAAACACGATATATACTGATGGCGGCTGTCGCAATGGTGACAGCCCTGACAGGGCATGCCGAGGACAGAATGACTTTCCTGGACTGGGATATGATTGCCAAGGACACGGTGTGCCCTGTGTATAGCGAGGTGGTTCCTTTGGAAACCGATTACAGACAAAACACCTATGAAGTCAGCATAGAGTTCCCTACATGGGTGGAACTGAACGAGCGCGAAACGGCTCTGGCCATGCGCCACTCCGACATGATAGGCGAGATGCCGGTGGTAAGACAGTATGTCAGCGTGAGCCGAGGGAAAGGCATGCTGAACTACAGTTTTGTCCCCATAATACGCAGGAACGGGAAATACAGCAAGCTGCTGAATGCCAAGATAGTGATAACTCCTTCGCCGTTGCCGGCTGAAGCCAGGAGAACAGCCATGCGGGAGACTAAGCGATATGCCGACAATTCTGTGCTGGCTACTGGAAAATGGAAAAAGATACACATAACGAAGGACGGCATGTACCGCATGACGCCGCAGTTTCTGGCCGGAATGGGCTTTACCGATCCGGACAGGGTGCATCTGTATGGATACGGAGGCCATCAGCAGTCAGAGGCAATGGATGCGGACAAGGATTTCGATGACCTGGAAGAGGTGCCGCTGTTCCGCAGGACTGACGGCAGTCTGCTTTTCTGGGGAAACGGTCTTGTTCACTGGGAAGGCACGGAGCGCGTGTTCAATGCCTATGCCACCAAGGCAACATATTTCCTGACTGAGGGAGAGGTGCGCAACGTGATGGCCACGGCAGAGGAATACACCGGCAGCGTGAGGCAGACGGTGACGACAAGGCTCGGGCACGCATTGCACGAAGTGGACGACTATGCCTGGTTCCGTGGCGGTCGCAACCTTGTGGAAAGCACGCTTTTCGCAGGAGCCTATTCGAGGACATATACGTTGTCCGGGATAAACAGTCTCGGAAACGAGAAACTTACCGTCGTGTTCACCGGCAACGATGTTGCCACACCCCTCACCATCTGGGCTAACGGAGCCAGAGTGACAACACGTACCATACCGGCACCTGGCGAATACATGTATTATTCGGAGGGTGTATTCCGTAATGTGAACGTGATGGAATGCAACGCAGGCAGCGAAAACTGGAAGATTACCCTGGCAACACAGGGAGTGGCAGCGACAAGCAGTCGTGTGCAGGGCAGGCTGGACTATATTTCCATGAACTTTACGGCTCCACTGGTGCCTCAGGACGGTTACGTACATTTCGGCGGAGGCTATGAAGGTACCGGAACAGGGACTGGGACATCGCCCGGTGTGGTACGGCAGTATGCCGGTGCGACACGCTTTGCCGGCATAGGCGATCCGGATGCCGTGCGCGAACTCAAAGTGATGAGACTCGGCACAAGGAGGCGCCCCGCCATGCTTGTGCCGACAAAGAAATCCGAAGACAACACGCTGTACTTTGCCACCGAGGACGGCAAAGACGAGTTCGTGGCCTTCGACCCCGACCATGCGTTTCCGGCACCTGTTGCCGGACAGACGGTGGAAAACCAGAACCTGCATGCCGTGGAAAGCGCGGACATGGTGATAATAGTGCCTGCGGGCGGCAAACTTACCGCACAGGCGCAACGGCTGGCCGAAGCGCACGGACAATATGACGGGCTGACGTGCGCCGTGGTGAGAGCGGACATGATATATAACGAATTTTCATCCGGAACACCAGATGCCACGGCCTACAGAAGATTCATGAAGATGCTGTACGACAGGGGCATGGAAAACGGTACGGCACCGCGATACCTGCTGCTGATGGGTGATTGTGCCTGGGACAACAGGATGAAGTCGCAGACGTGGCGGGCGTTCTCGCCAGATGACTATTTGCTGTGCCATCAGAGCGAGAACAGCTATAGCGACACGCAAGCCTATTGCTGGGAGGACTATTTCGGACTGATGGACGACGGCGAGGGTACGGCTCCGTTTCAGGATGTTCCAGACATAGGCATAGGACGTTTCCCCGTAACGACAGAAACGCAGGCCAGGATAATGGTTGACAAGACCATATCGCACCTCAGACGCGACAATGCCGGCGACTGGTGCAACAAGGTGGTGGTCATGGGAGATGACGGAGACAAGACAAGGCACATGACAGATGCCAATGCCGTGGCCGACCGCATAGCGGAAACAGCAACGGATGTGGATGTGCGCAAAATAATGTGGGACAGCTACCAGAGGGTGAACCAGGGTCTGCACTACTCCTATCCCGAAGTGCATTCGCTGATAGAAAAGCATGTGCGCGAGGGAGCCATGATGTTCAACTATTCCGGACATGGAGCCACATATCTGCTTAGCCACGAACGCGCTGTGACACTGGAGGACGTGAAGGCATGGAAGACCACACGCCCCGGGTTGTGGTATACCGCCGCGTGCGACATATCACCTTTCGACAGCCAGGAAGACAATATCGGCGAGGCGGCGGTGCTGAACGAGGGCGGCGGTGCCGTGGCGTTCATCGGTACGACACACACGGTCTACAGTACGCAGAACTTCTATCTTGACCGTTACTTCTCGCAATATATGTTCAGCAACGACGGCGAGGGACGCCGCAATTCCATCGGAGACGCACTCAGGCTGGCAAAAGGAAGCGTGGTGAACAACGGATACGATGGCGTACAGCCCCAGAACAAATTGCAATATGCACTGTTGGGCGACCCGTCGCTGATGTTCGGCAATCCTCGTGCCAAGGTGGTGCTGGACAATATAGACGGAGAACCTCTCGACGGCAGACAGCAGCTCAAGGGCGGCAGCAAAGTGCGCCTGAGCGGACATATCGAAGGAACGGGCGGAAGTGTGGACAGGACATTCCGCGGACTGCTCAGCTACCGCATCTACGACAACAGAAGCACTGTGACGACACGCGGCAATACCGATGGAGAGTCGTTTACCTACAGGGACTGGAACAAGGAGATATGCAGCGGCACCGACAGCGTCCGCAACGGAGAGTTCGCCTTCACGACCATAATCCCCAAGGATATAAACTACAGCGACGAGAATGGCAGAATGGTGTTCTATGCGGTGTCTGACGACAGAACCACCGAGGCAAACGGCAGCACCGAGGACTTCATCGTAGGCGGATACAGCAGGGACATGGACACGGACACAAGCGGCCCTGAGATATTCATGTATCTGAACGACCGCAACTTTACCGACGGCGATGCCGTGAACAGCCGCCCGGTGTTCGTTGCGGAACTGTATGACGAATCGGGAATACAGTCAGGCAGCATAGGCATAGGACACAACATGCAGCTGTGCATAGACGGCAATCCGGCCATGACATACAATCTGAATCCATATTTCGCTCAGAACACCGGCGACTATTCGCGTGGCAGCGTGTATTTCGCCGACATGCCTGAATTGCCTGATGGAGCGCACCATCTGAGTTTCAGGGCATGGGATGTCATGAACAACACATCGGTGAAAACGTTGAAATTTGTCGTTGGCAAGAATCTGGTGCCCGAGTTGCTGTCCCTCATGCCGGAAACAGACATCGTGTCCGGACAGACCAACTTCCGCATAGGCTACAACCTGCCTGGGCTGGAATGCCGCTTCACGCTTGACATATTGACCACGGGCGGAGCCTTGTTATGGAAACAGGAGGTGACAGCTGCCGGCGACAACGGAATGGTGACAATACCGTGGACCGGTCGCGGCGGCAACGGAGCGCCGGCCAGTGATGGTATATATATATGCCGTGTGACAGCCTCATACGGAGGCGGCGCAAAGAGCCACAGGGAGAAGAAATTCATATTCAGAGGCAATAAATAGCCCTTGTATTCAGTTATAATACCAGCGTAAGCCAGCCAACAAAACATTATTACGAATTATGGATTTAAAGAGCTTATATTCTCCATGGCATCATTTCGCCGCTTCCCGCAGAATACCCGTTTTCCTGATGGCCGCCTTGCTGACAACGGCAGCTATGGCGCAGCATTCCGAGATAACGGAGAGGTTCAACCCTGAGATATACGGTGTGACATCGCTGGCAATAGCACCTGATGCCCGTGCCGGCGCCATGGGAGACATGGGTGTGGCAACTGATGCCGATGCCAACAGCCAGTACTGGAACTGTGCCAAATACCCCTGGAACATATCGCGTGCCGGGGTGAGTGCCTCATACACGCCTTGGCTGCGTAAGATTGTCACAGGCATAAACCTGGCCAATTTGGCCGGTTTCTACCGCATAGGCGACTATTCCGCCATAAGCGGCTCAATCCGTTATTTCGGAATGGGCGAAGTGTCTACTACCGTAGGGGATTACAGTTTCAATCCATACGAAATGGCTGTCGACGTGGCATACAGCCGCATGCTCTCGCAGCCATTCTCCATGGGCGTAG
>CAMWRK010000147.1 GCA_947176655.1 uncultured Prevotellaceae bacterium
CGCTACCCTTCTCTCCTTTCAGAAAAAAGAGGTGTACTTGAATGTAATAGTCGGCCAGTCGCTGTTGTCCGGCCAGCCCTGCGATGCCCGAGATAAGCCCAAGGACGAAGACGATAGCCGTGGCAATATACACATTCTGAGGCGTGTCGCTGATGCCCAGCCACTGAAATTCCAAGTCGTGGTGCAGGTAGAAGCGGTAGACCAAGGCCAAGTAGATGGGGGTAAACCATGCAAAGCCAGCCACTCCGTCAAGGATGCGGCCCAGTCGGCTCTTCTTTCCCGTCATGCGGGCCAGCTGTCCGTCGGTGCAGTCGAATATGTCGGCCAACATCAGCAATAGGATGCCGATGATGTTCAGAATAAGCCCTTCGGTGCCGCCGTAATAGAAACTGGTACAACCGAAGAACACGGCGCTGCCAGCCCCAATGAACATGGAGAGAATGGTAACCGTGTTGGGGTGTATGTCTAAGCGTGCAAAGAGCAGTGCCCAATAGTAGCAGAAGGGACGTACAATATGCAGGTCTAACCAGTCTTCTGTCTCAGAAGACTTCAAGGTCTGTTTAAACTTCTCGTTCATTGTCGCGGTATATGAATTCAATATTCAACCTGCAAAGGTACGGCAAATTAGGCGAAACGCCAAAGGAAACCGCGTTTTTTCCTATTATTTAACGTATAGGAGCGGAATAATCCTAATATATCGGTTTCACCACTTCGACCCTCATGCCAAGTGCGCTGATGATGCGATAGAACGCTCCGACGCTGGGAACGATTACCCCATTCTCCACCTTAGAGATATAGGACTTGGTAGAGTTGATGCGCTTTGCCAGTTCCGCCTGTGTCACTTTCGCTTCTTTACGAGCATCGAGCAATATCTGGCCAGAGTAGAAAGAGAATGCGTCCTCTTCAGCCTTGATGCGCTCAGGTGTCCCCTCCTTGCCAAACTTCTGGTCAAGTACAAGGTCGTAGTCAACGATTTGATGATTGTTTGTCTGCATAATATGCCTCCTTTATCTTTAATGCCTTTGATAAAAAATCGAAAGCCTCAATAAAATCTTACTCAATCCATCTTACAACTTGGATGCTCATTTCATAGAGTAGATAGAGTGGGATTGTGACTAACACGAGTGTCATCAAATCGGGTGGAGTGATGATGGCTGCTACCAGCATAATGGCAATAAAAGAGTGCTTACGATAGTTGGTAAGCATTGAGGATGTAATTATTCCCATTTTGCCAAGAAAGAATGCTATTACAGGTAATTGGAATACTATCCCCATAATCAAAGTTAGCGATATAAAAGTTGATAACATTTAAGTTTTGCTTTATGAAAACAAAAGCACAACAAGAGAAAAGAAAGGAACCAAATGCAGCATAATATATTGTTATTCAATTGTTATTGGCTGTTCGTTTTGATTTCCTTGATAAAATATAAATTTCCATAAATTCCTCATATTTGTTGCGTATTTGTTGCGTAAAACAAATTATTTGTTGTACCTTTGCAAACGAAAAGCAACGCTGTTGCTTAACAGAAAAGGCAATTTAATGATTTATGGGAAGACCGAAGAAAACAACCAAGGCGAAGGAGCCCGTGCGCATCCGGGAGCGCAGGCTCGCAAACGGCAACAGGAGCCTCTATCTTGACATCTACTCCAAAGGCGTGCGCAAGGTGGAGTCGCTCGGCGTATACCTTGTTCCTGAGAATACGCCCCTTGACAAGGTGCAGAACGAACACGCGAGAAGCGTCGCGGAGAAGATAAAGTCAGAGCGCATCATCGCGCTGCAGAACTACGGCATAGCCAACCTTGACAAGGTGATGAAAGCCTCGATGCCCCTCCTCTCGTATCTTGATAAATACGCCGGCGAGGGAAGCGGTCTTACCGAATCGACGATGAAGGGACGTAAGTTCATGCGTAGCAAGGTGGAGGAATACCTGCGCTCAACCGGGCGGCTCAACATATCCATGCTGGAGGTCGATCTGGATTTCTGCCGTGGCTTCATCAATTTTCTCCGCACGGCAAGGAACAGGCGTCTGAAAGACGGTGAAAGGACGATAAGCAACTGCACGGGACTGCAGATACAGGCCGTGCTCACAGCCGCACTGAACACTGCGCTGCGTGACGGCATCATTGAGCGCAACCCCATGACCCTGCTGACCTCCAAGGAACGCTTCCACCAGCAGGAGAGTACAAGGGTCTATCTCACCATCGACGAATTGAAAAGAATGATGGCCACCCCCTGTGATGACGGGGAACTGAAGAAGGCATTCCTGTTCGCCTGTTTTACGGGCCTGCGTCTCAGCGACATTCAGGCGTTCACATGGAACAAGGTGCTTACAATGCCCGACGATGCCACCCGCTATATAAGGGTCAGGATGCTGAAGACGCAGCAGTTTGTCAACGTGCCGCTTTCCAGGGATGCCCTCAGCTTCCTCCGTGAGACGGAAGACGGTAACGAACCCATCTTCCGCCTGTCAAGCGCCGTCTCCGTCATAGAGCAAAGGCTGGCGGCATGGGCGAAGAATGCCGGAATAGAGAAGCATGTCACCTTCCACGTAAGCCGCCACAGCTTCGCGACGATGATGCTGACCATAGGTGTTGACATCTACACGGTGAGCAAGCTGCTCGGCCACAAGAACGTGGCGACCACACAGATATACGCGAAAATAATCGACCAGAAGAAGATCGATGCCGTCAACATGGTGGACAGGTTCTTCGACAAGGACAGACTGGCATGAAGATAGAGATAAGGACACGCGGGCTGAAGAACGGCAACAGGACAATATACCTTGACTATTATGACAAGGGGAAGAGGTGGTACGAATATCCCAAACTGTATCTTGTGCCCGATTCCGCCCCGTATGCAAAGGAACAGAACAAGAACGCTATGGACAAGGCCGTCGCTATCAGGGCGAAACGGCTGCTTGGCGAGACACCGGAAGAGGACGGCAGCCCGTTGAAGGAGTCTGACAATATTCGTGTGAGTACTTGGATGGATGAGTACGCCAAAGCCATGCACGCGAACGCAAGGCTTTCCCCTGATTATCTGAAGCACTTCGACACCCTCATCCGCATGGTGAACGGTTATCTCGCACACATCAGAAGTCCGCGTCTGACGATGGACTGCATAGACAGGGATTTCTACCGGGGATTCCTGCACTACATGACCGATGTCTATGAGTGCCGGATCTCCGACGGCAGGACAAGGCAACTGGCAAAATCGACCATGCACCTGTTCCAGCTGAAGATGAACACGATGCTCAATCAGGCAGCGAGGGACGGTGTCATCAAGTGCAACCCTTATCACCTGCTGTCAAGGGACGAGCGGATAAAGAAGCCGTCAGACCAACGCGATTTCCTGACTCGTGAGGAACTGCACAGGCTGATGGAGGTGAAGACACAAAGCACCACGACCAAGACGGCATTCATATTCTGCTGCTTCACAGGCCTGCGCTACAGCGACCTGAAACAATTGAAGTGGGGCAACATCGAACAGTCACAGTCTGGGATGGTGATAAGGATAGAGGCGATGAAAAAGACGGAGAAGCCGGTGACCGTCCCTTTGGGTACGAACGCGATGGCATGGCTGCCTGAGCGCGGCGACAAGACACTTGATGACCTTGTCTTTGACATAGGCACATGCGGAGGATGCAACGCCGCCCTGAAAACGATGGCGAAGAGAGCCGGAATTAATAAAAGGGTCTCCTTCCATACGAGCCGCCACAGCTTCGCGACGCTGACCCTCGCCGCCACGAATGACATAGCGACGGTAAGCCAACTGCTTGGCCACGCCTCCGTCGCGACCACACAGATTTATGCGGAGGTATTGATGGAAGACAAGATAGCCGCCGTAAACAAGCTGCATGATATATTTTAACCCGATAATCACAGACCAACACCTATCTACAATGAAACGACTGTCCGATAACTCTCTTACAATGCTTCTGCCGCTTACAGTGTTAGCCGCAGCCGCATTCAGCCTGTTTGCCGCCGTCGCTTTCCGCATGGGAGCGACCACGGCAGGATTTGTGTTTGCCGCCCTGTCCATAGTCGCATGGATCGGACTGGCTGCAGAGTTTTTCCTCTTGTATGACATCATCACAGACAAGTGGCTATCCAAGGACCGCTCCGTCCTGACCGCCTCATGGTTCGTGCTTTCGCTGTTGCTTGCCTTTGTGTTCACACCGGACAAGCGCATGGACTGGAGCACGTGCATCGTCATGTCCTCACTCTTTGCCGTGGCTTTCCTGCTGCCCTGTATCATTGGGATGGCTTACGGCAAGCATATAAAATCATGGCTGATGCAACGGTGGAACGGCCTTGTTCCAAAGAAGCGGCAGCACACGGATGAAGCAGGAGACAAGCAAATCGAAGCCATGCTTTCGGCATCCACACTGCCTGTCGCGATGAAGCAGGAGGATGAAATCAGGCATTATGACATCCTTGTCTCAAAGGTGCAGCCCGAACAGATAAGGAGGCTGCCCGAACCGTTGCAGACCAACGATGCCTTGTTCCTGCTGGTATTGTTCCGTGAGGACGGTTATCTTGACACGGACTTCCGGCCGCTGATGAAAAAGGAGGATGACGAAATCAACCGGACACTGTATGCCTATATCGCCAGTGCCCTTTGCGCAGCCCTCAAAATCAGGAAAGGCAAGTGGGTCATCTTCGAGAAGTTCTGGCCGCTCAGCAATGGTGCACAGCTGGCAAGCAACTTCAAGACCGCCTACAGGGACAACCCGTCCGAGCATCAGAGGCATATCGCCAGGCTGTTGCGCAAGGCCACCCGCCTGCGTCCGAAACTCGACACCTACGACCTCGAGGAGTTCAAGAAGGTCTGACCTGCATCATCCGTACAATCCTCTTCCTTGTTCCCGTCATCGTAACCCGATGGCGGGATTTTCTATGCCCGTCCGTGAACAGGCCTGTTTCTTTCCGCACTTATAGATTGCCTTTGCGGACAATCCGGGATTATGGAGGATTTACAGTTCCTTTATACTTCGTTTCAGTCCCGTTTATAGTTGTATTTATAATTCGCAAGATTCTCTGGCTGTGCCATTTACAATAATTGCCCCGGGGAAAATCCGCCATACCTTTGCACTGTCGCCACGACAAAGGCGAAGCAGATTATTCACTAAAAACATACGCACATGACAGAGCAAAGAAAACTTTTAAGCACCAGAGAGGCTGCCGGGTATTGCGGCTTTTCGCTTTCCTACTTCCGCAAGCTGATGATGCGGAGGGTTATCCCGATGTACAAGCCGACAGGCAAACTTTGTTTCTTCAAGAAAGAGGATCTGGACGCTTTCCTCACGGGGGTCCGTATCTCCTCACAGGAGGAAATCGCGGAGGAAGCCGGCCGCTACCTTGCAGGACGAAACAAGTAACATTTTTATTCACATCAAAAACAAATTGCAGTAATGGAACAGAACAGGAACATGGAACAGGGCGGCACAGTCGCAGCCGTTCCAACGGAGAAGAAGAACGAGAACCGCAAACGTGAGACAAGCGCAAAGGACGTGCAGGTCATACGCGCATTCTTGGAGAGTGTCGGTATCTATGAGGCAGACGCATTGCGCGTGAGCATCGTCATCGCCGACGGAAAGGAAACCGCCGGTAGCCTTTCCGCGGACGACCGTCTTGCACTTAACCGCTATCTTAATAACGGTACGGAC
>CAMWRK010000148.1 GCA_947176655.1 uncultured Prevotellaceae bacterium
ACTCCGAATATTTCGTCTATCAACTTGCCTTTCCCCATCGTGGAGTCTACTTCAACACCGCATTTCTTTGCCACTTCGCGCATTTCGTCATCGCTCATGCTTTCCAGATCGTAGCCGGTTTTCTCCTTTATGGCCTCCAGAATAGGCAAACGGCGGAACGGCGCCTTGAATGAAATGGTCTTGCCGTCTATTTCCGTTTCTGGTTTTCCGTTTACGGCTATGCAGATACGTTCCAGTACCTTTTCTGTGAATGACATCATCCAGTTGTAGTCCTTATACTGTACGTACAGCTCCATGCAGGTGAACTCCGGGTTATGGTTCTTGTCCATGCCCTCGTTGCGGAAGTTCTTCCCTATTTCGTACACTCCCTCGAACCCGCCTACTATGAGCCTTTTCAGGTACAGCTCCGTGGCTATGCGGCAGTACAGGTCTGTGTCCAGACTGTTGTGGTGCGTGATGAACGGTCGTGCACTGGCACCGCCTGGTATGCTTTGCAGTATTGGTGTCTCCACCTCTGTATATCCGGCCTCGTCCAGACACTGGCGCAGTGTGCTTATCACCTTGGTACGTTTCAGGAAGGTATCCTTTACTCCCTCGTTGACTATGAGGTCTACGTATCTCTGGCGGAAACGCAGTTCGGGATCGGAGAACGCATCGAAGACCTTGCCCTCAGAGTCTGTCTTCACCACAGGTAGCGGACGCAGGCTCTTGGCCAATACCGTCAGTTCCGTACAGTGTATGCTTATCTCGCCGGTCTTTGTGCGGAATACATATCCTTTGACACCGATGAAATCGCCAAGGTCAAGAAGTTTCTTGAACACGGTGTTGTACATCGTTGTATCTTCTGCATCCGGACACAGCGCGTCGCGGGTGACATACACTTGTATGCGTCCTTTACTGTCCATCAGTTCCACGAAGCTGGCCTTGCCCATGATACGTCGGCTCATCATTCTTCCGGCCACGCACACCATGCGGCTGTTCTCTGCCGTTGCCTGTGTGGGGATGTCCTCGCCCTGCTCGTTCTTTGTAGTTGGAAGGTCGGTGAATTCCTCCTTTATGTCTGTGGAAAATGCGTCGGTCGGATATTCTGCCGCAGGATATGGGTCTATGCCCAGTTCGCGCATCTGGCGCAGGTTGTTGCGACGGACTATTTCTTGCTCGCTCAATTCTTGTACGCTCATAAATATTCTGTCTATGTTGTCGATTCTTTCATGCACAAAGGTACAAAAAAATACCGAATGTGCGGGAATAACCGTTAAATAATATTACCTTTGTCAAGCCAATACATTAAAAACTACCATAATATAATGAAACTGAAATTCGTAGTGCCGGTCATCTGTGTCGTTGTTTTCTCTCTTCCTTCCGGTGCCCAGCTTGCAGCTAACGAGGAATATCTGGACGGTTATGATCATTCTCTCCAGGCCTATATCACAGACAGACTTGCCCGTTCCTCCGGGCATGCGGGGAAGGTCTCGGACGGAATGCCTGGCGCAAAGAAATGGAAGGTGGCCGACTATGTTACCGTGCCCAAGTTCGGCGGCTATGTGGTGACTACCTACAAGTACGACAACAGAGAGAGCAAGGAAGGCGGTGACGGATTCGGGCTTCGCTTTCTGCGTCTGTATCTGGATGGCACGGTGTTACGCGATTTCAGCTACCGGGTGCAGCTGAATGTCTCCGGAGAACCGGGAACAAAGAACGGAGCCCGTATAGTGGACGCTTTTATCGCCTGGCAGAAGTGGAAGGCTTTCGGCATAAAAGTGGGTCAGTACAAGCGTTGCTTCACTTTCGAGAACCCTATGAATCCATGGGATATATCCAATGGAGATTATGCGCAACTGACAAAGCATTTCTCCGGTATGGGCAGCGATCTGTACAAAGGAGCGGCCAACAACTGTGGCCGAGACATTGGCGTACAATTCTATGGAGATGCTTTACATGTAGGCAGGACACATCACTATCTGCTGCATTATCAGGCTGGTGTATACAATGGACAAGGCATAAACAATACCGATAAGGATAAGGAGAAAGACTATATCGCCACGCTGCAGCTACAGCCGGTCAAGGGGCTGTATTTCGGCATATTCGGATGGAGCGGTTCTTTTCATGACGGTGTACAGAGTAACTATTTCAAACGCTGGTCTGCCGGTGTTAGCTACGAGGGACTGTTCTCGGCTCGTACCGAATACGCCCGTAATATCTATGCTGCCGGTGCCGATACCAAGGGCATAGGGCGCAAGTCGGATGCCTGGTACATACGTTTCGGTGTTCCGGCCTGGAGGTGGTTCAGGGTGAATTGCGGTTACGATGCCTATCGTTCCGACATGACTTCCATGGTGTCTCTCAACTCTGTTTACAGTCTCGGTCTGCAAGCCCGTCCGCACAAGAACCTGCAATTCCAGTTGCAGTGGAACTACTGTCACGACAATGCCGCCACGCTTGTGGCCGAAAAGGATTATCACCAGCTTAATGCGCAGGCCTATATCCGTTTCTGAGTAGTTGCGGAGAGATTATTACCGCTTTTGGTTCATGTGCGCTTCTCTGCTGATTCTGGGGGGGGGAGCGCACACAGGTTTATATAAGTGTCAGATGAGTAGTTGGAATTAAGTGCTACATGACAATTACGGTTACTGACTGTTCGTATCCGTAGGAATCAACGACAACCAATCTGTGTATGCCTCTGCTGAACAGCACAGACATCTGGTGGATGTCTGTGGTAGAACCGAGATAGGAATTGTCCAAATGCCAGAAGATTTCCGCCGTAGGGTCGGCATGTGCCACAGAGCAGTTCAAAGCCGCTAACGTTCCGTCGCTCTGTACTGGCAGTGACACCACGCTGCCGTCTGCCGGATAGATGAAGTGCATCGGCTGAACATCGGTACGCGATGCTATTTGCATGGTCTTCAAAGTAGTAGGTTGATATGTAGAGTGCGTTTTCCGATAATAATGCTCCATCACAGGCGGCAGCACGAAGCATCGTTCGGTTTCGGTATTGTCGGCTGCTATCACTTCCTGGCAATAAGGACAAGAACGACTCTTCTGTGCATTTTTAGGTACAACAGACTGTACAGTTTCTGTGCAGTTGCGCCCAGCAATATGTCCTGACTGGTGGCAAAGTGTGGCTTTAATGCCGTCAGTTGCATGTTGTACGTCAAACCACCCCGTCGGAGGCAGCAGGTTAAAGATGTCGAACATCACTGGGCCTGCGGTACGTGCGCCCGTCAAGCCAGGTGCAGAGCTTCCATTTGCATTGCCAGTCCACACACCGACGGCATATTCCGGCGTAATGCCGATTGCCCAGCCGTCGCGCGAACCATAGCTTGTCCCGGTCTTCCATCCAATTTGCCGGGTAGATGTCACACGTCGCCAATCCATCTGGTCTGGTCGGCGTACATTGCGCATGGCTTCAAACGTAGCATGTAGTGCCATGCGGTCTGCAAAGGGGAAGTTTGCAAAGCGAATGCTGTCTCCGACGCCCTGATACCAGGCCGCCATATTCGCATAAAGTTTCGTTATGTCAAGTAGTCGCACTTCTGCACCGCCTAATACGAGCGACAGACCGTAATGATTGTTCGTTTTGTTGAGCGACGACAGACCTGCATTTTTCAACAGTTCGGCAAATCGCATTGTTCCGTACTCTTTAAGCAGATGTACACTCGGAACATTGAGCGAGAGTGAAAGTGCCTCGTCTGCCGGCACGGCACCGGTGAATGTTCCGTCGAAGTTCTTGGGTACAAAGCCGCCGAAGTCTGTGGGAACATCGGGCAGTAGCATCTGCGGCAGCAGGATTCCCTCCTGCAATGCAGCGCAGTATAGCAGAGGTTTGAGGATACTGCCCGAGCTACGGGGGGCACGGGAGATGTCAATCCACTTGCCCTCGCGTTCGCGGTTCATGTCGCTGTTGCCACAGCATGCGACCGCTTCCCCGCTCCTTACCTCTACGACAACCGCAGCAAGGTCATTTACCCTTTCTGATGACAGTTCCTGACTCCAACGGTTTACAACCTCTTCCAGTCGTTTTTGAAGTGGCAGATCGATATGTGTACGGATACGTTCTCCGTGTTGAACGGCATTGCAACGTTCCACCAGATGCGGTGCGTATTGCGGCATCGGGTAAGGTTCTCCGATAAGTGGTTCTTCTGCCGAGAGTTCATACTCCAATTCGGATAGATAACCTTGTGTGTAAAGCCGTCGCAACAGACGATTACGCTTGGCTAACAGTGCATCGCGGTTGCGTGAAAGATGAACGGATGAAGGCGCATTCTGCAGTACGGCAAGTGTCGCGGCTTCCGCCCATGATAGTTCGCTGCCGTCATTGCCCAGATAACGCCATAAGGCTGCATCGATGCCCACTACATTGCCGCCAAATGGAGCGTGCGTCGCATAGATGCGCAGAATTTCTTCTTTGGAACAGCGGGCTTCCAGACGGGTGGCCATGAATATCTCGACAATCTTCTGCCATATCGTGCGTGGCTTCCGCCGCGACAGGCGGATGACCTGCATTGTCAGGGTACTTCCGCCGCTTAATATCCTGCCGCCACGAATATTTTGCACGGCTGCACGAACAAGGGCTTTCGGGCTTGCACCGATATGCCGCCAGAACGTACGGTCTTCAAATTCTATGAGTGCCGTGACGAATTTCTGTGGCAGCGAATCGGCTGGCGGGAAACGACATTGCCCGTCGTCGGCAATGCGGGCACCGAGCAGATGTCCGTTGCGGTCGGTCACGACGGTCGAATAGGCAGTGTTCTCGAACAGGTCGCGCGGCAGGCAAAAGAACCACAGCAGCAGGATGAATCCTGCCGCCATGGCTGCTGCATATTTCACTGTGCGTCTCATTTCACCACCTCCACGAATCGCGAGGCCGATACGGTGCGGCACGAGGTGTCGTACATATCTTCGCACACGGTCGGCGGCATCAGGCATCGGCTGCAGTAAGCGGCACGCAGACGCACTTTGAAGGTACGGCTTTCACCGACTTTCAGACCGAAGTACCAGCTTATGCGGTTATCACGTATATCGGTATAGTCGCCCGATTCGGCGGTGTGTCCGTTCACCATGCGTTCATTCCAAATTTCCCAGCCGGATGGTATGGAGTAGGTCAGTGCCAGTGACCGTGTCTCATTTGTTGCCTTGTGAACAGTTATCTCAGCATAGAACTCATAGCCCTGTGTGAGTCGCTCTGGTTTTACCGTCTTGCCGTTGAAGTCCGTATAGCGGATGTCGAACCGTATGCCTTTGGCTACGGCAGGTAGTTGTTCGGTTACTTTTGGCTGGCGACTTGTCGTCAGCGACAGATGCACGTCGTGATTTCCTTTGTTCCAGACGCGGACAACACCGCAGTTCGGATCGTTTTCCATCGTGTGGATGCCTTTGATTTTACGGAGTGAAACGCTTTTGCCGCCTTTTGGCTGGATTAGTATCTCTGTTGCAACGTCACCGAATATTTCGGCGACACGATTCATTGCTACACTGACAAATGCTACTTCCTGCGTCGTGCAGTTGGAGACGGAGAACTCCTTCGCTATTTCACGTGCCAGCTTCAATGCCCTGTCGTTCTGCTCCGCAAGTATCCACGTCTCCAGTTCCATTGCCTTGTCGCGCAGAGGGGACTGGAAGGTGGACCGCGCATCAGGTGTCATCACGCAG
>CAMWRK010000149.1 GCA_947176655.1 uncultured Prevotellaceae bacterium
GGCAAGCCAAGACTGCATCACTTCCTGACTACAGGGCGATAGCGTATGTCCTCGCCTGTATAGCTGTTCAGCCGGCAGGAACGGGCGACATTGCATGAGATACCACGGACACGACCGGAGGCTGTGAACTGCCATACAAGGAAACGCACATTGTCATTGACCTCCGGGACATCGCCGGCATAACGGGCAAACATGAACGGACAATCAAGAAATTTTCCAGCCAGATAACTGTTATAGAAACTCTGGCTGGTATAAATCATCGGCTTACAACCGAAATATGCCTCTATGCCGTTGACAAAAGCACGCAACCTCTTCAGGAAAGCGGCAAGATGTGCCTTGCGTTCGGGAATAACCTCGACATCGACAATAGGTATAAGATCCTGAGTGCGTGGATCAACGGTGCGCGTAAAATTGGCCAACTGCTGATGAGTCGGCGTGTTAGGAGAAAAGAAATGATAGACCCCGACAGGAAGAGCTACCCGACGTGCTCCGGAAAGATTGCTGGCATAGGTGCAGTCAACCAGACCTGTACTCTCGGTAGCCTTAAGATACACGAAAGAGACGCGACCGTCACGTCTGACACCATCCCAGTCAATGTCGCCTTGATAGCGACTGACATCAATACCATAATACGCCCCTGGTCTGTTCTTATTGGAAGCCGTATGAAACTGTGGCTCCGCCAACGGCAAAATCATTTTTTCGGCAACCAAAGCCACAGGGAATGTGTCCGGATTGGGGATATAGTATCCCAACTGCTTCTTTTCGTCCTTGCCTTTTTTCAACTTCCTATCCGCAAGACATCCGGGACAAAAGAAATAACTGCAGCAAAGCAGAAGCAGCATTCTGCTCAAAAGCACGGATCTCTTCACCATATACATGACAGAGCGTGACAGAAGAGCCTATTCCCTGATATATGTCGCCCTGAAATTGGAACTGCGGATACTCGGATACTGGCTGCGCTCATCCACATCCGGATGATTCCGAAGATGTTCAAGTACACGATCAAAACACTGTTTCTGACTCTGCGCAAACATTTCCACTTCAAATCTCTCTTCCACAAAACCGCACTTGCGCGTGTCGGGATTGACAATGGCCCTGCGGAACGTCATTGTCACATTGTACAGTCCAGGGTGAATTGTTTCTGCCAAACTTCTGGTTTCTCGGGGTTCTCTGGTTTCCGATGGCAGAAGACCGCCATTGGCTCCACGGGTCTTGAACTCATCCAATGTGGAAGCATTGGTTTTGATGACAATAAACGTGTTCTTGTTTGGCAAACGGAAATGACGTGGAAAACTGGTCTTATCCTCGCAGAACTTTATGATAGCGTCGGCCAAATCCTCCGTCATGATTATCTGTGGAATACTTGAGATAAAACCCACCAATGTCTGAGGAGTAGGAAACACTCCTTCGGAATCAAAATACCTTGCGTAATAATTCATGTCTGTATAAAAAATCAGCGCAAAGGTATGAAAATTTATCCGAATACATGTTCCCGGCGAGCAACAAATTTGCCATGCAGACCAACAATTGTCATAGAAACAAAGCCATCCCAATCCGTGGGATATAACAAAAATGCGTAGCCTGCCGGTTAGTTCACCGCTAAATAAGTAATAAAAATATTACGCTGCATACTTGTTGAAAAAAGATTACACATAAGCGGAGTAACAGGCGATTCCTGTAAAATGCCACCAGTGCATAATTTACTTCCTGAGCATAGAACCCGAGAAAATGCACATGCCAAAGTGGCACCCCAAAGCGTAACACGCATCCATCCACTTATAAAAATCTATCAATATTTTATTATATTACAATCAGTTATCTTATAGCGCAGAGATAATATTACGGTGCGACATGTGTTCCCGTATCTGACATTTCGCATCCTCCCATTTCGGACATCGCGGTCTTGGGGTCGAAAGACCGTGGTCTTGGAGGCCAAGCTCAATGGTCTTGACCTCCAAGACCACGGTGTCTGAACCGGAACATCACGATGACACTCTTCAAAGACTGTAAAGACGCATGGGACGAGCTAGGTTACAGGCCAGAAAATAACCTATGGCATGTCGGAAATATCATTACACAAGACATGTAAAGGGAGGAAAATGCAGTCCGCAAGAAAGCCATTAAAGAATATGCCCATAATTGTTCTGTCATTCCGACGATGCTACATTTTATATAATGTGACCTCACACAGGCAATGTTGTCACGATAAGTCCGCATCTACTCGGGCATGTAAGACTTTTTTCATGATCATAGATAGAAAGCAGAGCATAAGGCAGAATACTCGGCAGTTCGCCTGCCGTCAGTATCCTGCAACACCAATGTTTCGGTAGCAGCAATATCATGCCTGTTAAAATCAAATTCAAGCATAACACGCTTCGGAGATTTCCTTGATACAGTCTGCACACGACATTCGCGGCGGATGTACAGGCCGTGTGCTATTGCCTCGCCAACGAAACGGTCGCGCGCCTGCATAGGAATGACTACAGCAAAAACTCCATTCACATGTAACAGGCGGACAACGGAATCAAACAACTCACGGAAAGAAAGATGGGTTGCGTTCCGTGCCCTGCTGCGGCGTTCATCTGGAGGTAACGTATCCTCGGTATAGTACGGCGGATTGCACAAGATAAGGTCATATCGCACGGAATGTTCCATGTATGCAAAATCACGCAGATCCATACGTTTGAACTCCACTCTGCCGGCAAACGGGCTGTTGGAGGCATTTTCCATGGCCTCGCAAATGCTGGTCGCATCTATGTCTATCCCCAGAACGTGCGACGACATGCTTCGCTGAGCCGACATCAAAGCAATGACCCCACAGCCGCAACCGACATCCAGGACAAAAGTTGCGGCACTTTTCGCACACATACCCATATCAGCCCATGCACCAAGAAGGACTGCATCTGTGCCGACACGCATGGAACTGTTGGCATGCCGGACGGCGAACTGCTTGAATCTGAATACGTCTTCTGAAGCCATTTGGATACAAAATTACAACATTTCCTTTAATCATCTACGTTTTACAATACCAAAACGAATTATCTCCACACGCTATTTTGCATTTAACACGTTTTTTTATACCTTTGCAAGCTATTATACATAAATCATGTATACAGACGAAAGACACATAAGTATATAGACACATGCAGAAAAAAACTTCCTTTTCATTCGTTGCCGAAATAGATGCAGACGTAGAAAAGATCATACGCCAAAGCACAGGCGGCCAGGTGGGCATACTTGCATTGCGTGACAATATATTGTTTCCTGGAACCATTACACCAGTGACCATCGGGCGCAGGAAAAGCCTGAAGACCTTAAGGAAAGCGGAGAAAGCCGGCGAGATGGTTGCCACCTTTGTTCAGAAGAATCCTGATACGGAAGAACCGGGCATGGACGATCTGTATCACATCGGCACTATATGCAAGATAATACATCTGATAAAACTGCCGGACGGAAACTACAGCGCATTACTGCAAGCGCAGAACAGGGTCGGACTGGATGCCCTGAATGACACTCCGGACGGCCTTGCCGGACATGTCACAGGAATCCCTGAAAACAAAGAAACGGACAAGGAACTGGAACTGGCCGTCACTATGGAAATGATACAGGACCGTATCAAGACTATTTCGTCCATGAGTGAAGATATGCCAACTGAAATGATGGAATTCATGAAGAAAATGCCTGCAGGCATTTTCTTTGTCAACTTCATCTGCACGAACTTTCCTTTCAACCCGGATAAGAAAGCGCGACTGGTATCCGAAGACACGGATATGGGGCGTGCGACATTGTTGCTCAACTTTCTGAATTTCGAACTACAATTAGCCGGCATCAGACAGGATGTGGAAGCAAAGACGCAGGCTGACCTGAACAAACAGCAGCGCGAATACTTCATCAGCCAGGAGATACGTAACCTACAGGCCGAATTGGGGAACACAGATGAACTGTCAAACAAATTCGATGACATAAACCTGCTGCGTGCCCAGGCTCAGGAGAAGAAGTGGAGTGACAGTGTGGCTGAGACTTTCGAGAAGGAGCTTGTCAAACTGTCGCGCATCAACGCCCAAAGCCCGGATTACAATGTGCAGTTGAATTACCTGCAGACAATGCTGCAACTGCCATGGGGAGAATATACGCAGGACAATCTGGATCTGAAACGTGCACAAAGATTTCTGTACGAATACCATTACGGTATGGAAAAAGTCAAGGAGCGTATACTCGAACATCTGGCCGTACTGAAACTGAAAGCCGACAAAAAGAGCCCCATAATATGCCTCTACGGCCCTCCGGGGGTGGGCAAGACCAGCCTGTGCAAAAGTATCGCCAACGCCCTCAAGAGGAAATACGTGCGAATATCATTGGGTGGCATGCACGACGAAAGCGAGATACGCGGACACCGTCGTACCTATATCGGAGCCATGCCGGGACGGATAATCAAAAGCATAACAAAAGCAGGCAGTTCAAACCCTGTATTTGTTCTGGACGAAATAGACAAAGTGGCGCAGGGAACAATACAAGGCGACCCGTCGAGTGCGTTGCTCGAGGTTCTGGATCCGGAACAAAACACAGCTTTCCATGATAACTTTCTGGACATAGACTACGACTTGTCACATGTAATGTTTATCGCAACGGCGAACGACATACATACCATCCCGCGCCCTCTTCTGGATCGCATGGAACTGATAGAGGTGGGAGGATACATCACAGAAGAGAAGATTGAGATTGCCCGTCGCCATCTGTTCCCGAAAGAAAAAGAGGGCAACGGCCTCGGAAACCAGAAACAGCTGAAGATAAGGAAAGGGGCAATAGAGAAAATCATTGAAAATTATACTCGTGAAAGTGGCGTGCGCTCGCTTGAGAAACAACTTAGCAAGATGCTGCGCAAGGTGGCTCTGGAAGTGGCGAAAGAAGAGACGGAAAGAGACAGCCACACCGTGGCAATAGCAAAAAACATTGACGAAGCAGAAGTTGAACGTCTCTTGGGAAAACCCTTGTTTACACGCGACTGCTACCAAGGCAACGGCTTTGCCGGTGTTGTCACGGGGCTGGCGTGGACAAGCGTAGGGGGTGAAATCCTGTTTATCGAAACAAGCATTTCGGAAGGTAAGGGCGGCAGGCTGACACTTACAGGCAATCTTGGAGATGTCATGAAGGAGTCGGCCACCATCGCTCTGGAATACATCAGATGCCACACACATGAACTGGGAATAGACCCACGTGTGTTCGAAAACTACAATCTGCATATCCATGTGCCGGAGGGTGCCGTGCCCAAAGACGGGCCGTCGGCAGGTATTACAATGGCTACAAGCATTGCATCGGCCATGACACAGCGCAAAGTCCGCAATGAACTGGCCATGACGGGAGAGATAACACTCAGGGGAAAGGTTCTTCCTGTCGGAGGCATCAGAGAAAAGATTCTGGCTGCCAAGAGGGCGGGAATCAGACACATCATGCTGTGCAAGGATAACAAGAAAGATATTGAAGAGATTCCGGAAACATATCTCAACGGTGTGGAATTCCACTATGTCGACACCGTGATGGACGTGCTGGATTACGCCCTTCTTCAGGAAAGGGTGGCCGATCCGGTTAAGTTTCATTTTGAAGACACGAAACAAGACGGACA
>CAMWRK010000150.1 GCA_947176655.1 uncultured Prevotellaceae bacterium
GGAAACAAGTTCGAACTGCCAGAATATGTCGATCCTGCAACAGGTTTCATCTCGTTCAAGAGTAAGTCCGGGCGCGAGCTAAAGGCTCTGGAGTTGCCTGGTCTGTGGAATGGTGCCATGAGCGACTGGAATACCTTGATGGTTGAGGTTCCACTGTCTACATTCAATCCGGTTAAAACCGTGAACGACTTGTTGCGTGAACAGCACCAATAAACAGACTCGGCATTTTGTGTCTTTAACATGCTGTGCCTCAGAAAAAACACTTTTTCTGAGGCACAGCATGTTTTTGTCATCAATATCAATGTTATCCGAAACGTTTTGCGTACACCTCACAATGACATCGCGGTCTTGGGAGCGAAAGAGGCTCAGTAGCAAATCGGTGGGGGACGGATGAGCGTATGAGCGTAAGACCTTTGTAATAATATTTCAACATACTGTCAGGCATCCATAGATGGGCTGAACCGGTCTTCGAAGTGCGTCTTTGCGGTGTTCCAAACGAGGCCTCGTGATGTCGGGGGTGAGACATCGTGGTCTTAAGCGTTAAGACCGTCGGTCTTCGCGCTTAAGACCACGGTCTTTCGACCCGAAGACCGCGGTGTCTTTTTTGGGGGTATGCGAAATGCCGGGCACATGAAGCCTTGATGCGTCTTTATGTGTCAGTACGGCATGTTGGTGTGCTATAGCAACATTCTGCAATACAGCAATATACAAGTGAGGCGACGCGAAAGACGTGAGAAACGTTTCCCATTGGTATTCTACATAGCCTGTCAAATCTCCTTCTGTCCAACACCCAAAATCAATATTTGTGCTAAAGGTATCGTCCAGATTATGTCTGTTGCGACGCCAGCGTGTAATGTTTTTTTACAGAACACGGGTGCTTAATCGGCACATCGTGAAGACATATCCAGAGGATCGTGAAGAAGCCGCTTAAGAGATAGGGGAGTATTAGATGATAAATAGGAAATATCATGACAACAGGTGATGGTCGGCAGAGATTACTCCTCATTGGATTGTTATCTGACGCTGTGGTGATTTGATGCGAGTTGTCCTGTTTCAAGAATGATGTTTGAAACAACATTACCTCAATATGCAATAAGAATTTGATGTTTTTGGAATTTTTTTGTACCTTTGCAACCAATTTACAATGCGGAGCTAATCATTGGTGTCGGTGCAGAATTAGTGAATGCGCCGGTATGTTTGTGAGTATGTCTCAGCAATTGTCAGTATATTAAGTTGATATGAGGCGTTTGTTGTTTCTGTTGATGCTGGTAGTGTGTATGCTTTGCGAAATGCATGCACAGCAGATGTATAATATATATGTAAAGAATCCTGAAGGCAAGCCCCTGAAAGGTGTGATTGTTTATACGTTCCCTATCAGAAGCAAAGGAGAGGCCGCTTATAGTGAAGGACGGAGCAACAAGGAGGCAGGCAGCCACTTCGACAAGAAAAAGCACAATCTTCTGGATGAGGGCAAGACGGATACAGAGGGTTTGTGTGTTCTCCGGTGCAGCAAGGACGGTGCAATTATTCTGGATGGCGGTGATGTTGCTTCCGGACTGTATGACTTTCGCCTGTACCGTGTGGACAAGTATAAGAAGGGGGAACTGGATCTGAACATAGAGTTGGTGCTGCCAGGTACTGAGTTTTCGCAGGATCGCAAGACAAGAGTGATACATGCCGATAAGGCCGGCGAATATGCATCCGACGGAGAAGCGGAGATGCTTCAGGAAGTCAAGCGTGTGGCCACACCGCAGATGGAGCTTGCCGGCGGCGGCGTGGAGCGTCACGGGCGCAACAGGATTCTTATAACAAAGGTATTGGACATATACGGTGAGCACGCTAGGGACGATGCACGTTTCGTGGCATTTCCTTATGTTGTATATGATGACTTTAAGGACTCCGTGAGTTATATGCCGCCTGCTGTTGTCGACGGTAGGACATACAGCCGCAGCATGGAGCGCAGAATGGGTTTCAGGCCTTCGCGTGACAAGTTGGATGAGTACCGTTTTGACCGCTCCTTGCGCATGCAGAGTCACAATAGTGAGCGTATCCTGTATTCCCAGTGGGCGAATATAAAGAAAGGTACCAAGTATCATGTTCCGGGAGTGATATGGTACGAAGACTATAATGGTGTTTATCACCGTGATTCTTTGCTGTTCAATGACGGCATGGAGAGGGATCCCATGCGTTTCCTGAACTGGGCTGATGCCCGTCGTCTGGCGACGATAGACAGGACGGCATTCATTAAGCATGGTACGTATGAGGCCATGCCGGATCTGGCAACTTATAACCTACAGTTCGAACAGGGCGATGCCAGACTGAATCTCAGGGACAGCGAAACCGTGGCACAGAGAGACAGTATGTTTCGCTGGCTGGATAACTATTACAGAAACAAGGACGGACAGATTTCCAATATCATAATCAGGGGCTATTCTTCTCCGGAGGGACGCGAGGCCAGAAACCGTGAACTGGCCCATGACCGTGCGGAGACAATAAAGTCGTTGCTGGTAAGGAGTCTTCCAGGCATCAAGATAGAGACACAGTTCGACGCTAATGACAATATTGTTCCGTGGCAGAGAATAGCCGATATAATGACATCGGAGATGGATGATACTCTTGCTCACAGATATGCGGATATCCTCAGGGAGATTATCGCCGGCAAGACAGGTTTTGATGCTCAGTACAGAGCCATACGTACACATGGTGAATTATATGACTACATAGACAAGCATGTCCTGAATCGTGTACGTGTCGTTGATATACAGGCTAACGTCATAGTTCAGAAAATTCTTTCCGGCGCTGAGATTGTGGAACGTTTCGAACGCGATCCGCAGTTCCGTTTCAATATGGTTCCGTACCAGTATTATGCTATGCTGTGTTATTTGGCAGACGAGGAGAGGTGGGACGAACTGTATGATGTGGCCAAACGTGCATATACCAAGTATGATAAGGAACGTGAGGTCTGGAAGCAGTTTCTGAAGCCTGGAACTACCGATTCGTTGCAGTATGTCGCTTCGCGCATACCTTACCCGCTGGCAGGATACTATTATGCCGTAGCGACACTGAAGAAAGGTATAGCTGATGTGAATATACTGAAACCTTATCTGGACGACGGCAAGGTCAACAGATTGCCGGAGGTGAACAGTTTCCCGTTTATTGTGGCACAGGTTCTGATGTATTGTCAGAGGGAGGAATTTGACGGTGCGAATAATCTGATAAAGAAATATAATCTGACGGCATTTCCTGAACTGGAAGGGCTGACTATGTTTGTGCGCTGTCTTGACGGACAATATAAGGGTAAGGAAAATGAGGACGTGCGCAGGTACATCATGTCCACATCGGAGATGAACAAGGCTGTGCTCTATGCGGCCTTGGGACAGTATCGCGAGGCTCTTGCCATTCTTTACGGAAGCGATGTGCCGCGTCAGGATGCAAAGGTGGAGTACTTGAAGGCCATTTGCCATTTCAGGCTTCAGAACAGTCGTTTGACAGCACCCGATGCTGACGGCTTTTCCGGAAACGTCGTATATCGCGATCCGGAAGATATGTTGCCGGAAGATAATGATTCCGGTATATATACAACGGTATGGGCTGCTCCTATGTTGAATGCTTTCCGTCTGGACGAAAGAAATGTGGAATATCTGAAGCATGACGGATATTTTAATGACGCTTACCGTCAGATGATGCTGTATTTCTGGAAACGTCTGAAGGCAGGAGTACCTATAGACAGAGTCGTTGCGGAGTATGATGCGTTGGTGGCGCAGATGAGGAAAAATAAAGCTCAGGATAAATTGAACTGATATGTTTGCTACACAATATAGTTATTATAAGGTATTCAGGGCACTGTCCTTGCTTGTGTTGTTCATGGCAGCAACCACGCTGTATGCCCAGCGGATGAAAGCTGTGGATCTCGGGCTAAGTGTAAGATGGGCGAATATGAATGTAGGTGCTGACACTCCGGAAGACTATGGGGACTATTTTGCATGGGGCGAAGTGAAAACGAAAAGGTATTACGGCAGATATTCTACATATAAATATTATGACTCAAAACGTTTCCTTAAATATAATAATGTGGGATACAAGGGTTCTGTCAAAGATAATCTGCTGCGTTTGGAATCCGGTGATGATGCCGCCTCGAAACTGATAGGTAAAGGATGGCGTATGCCAACAGAGGCAGAGATGGAGGAATTGTTGGAGAAATGTATTTTCAGAGCAGCCGTGTCGGATGGAACCAGAGGTTTCTGGGTGAAGAACCGTAATGAGCATGGTGATTCTATATTCTTGCCTATGGCAGGATACAGGGACTACGGCGCGTATAGATTCTATCCTGGCACACAATGCTACTATTGGACCTCGACATTGCTTACAGAGGAATCATTGGGAAAAGCCGGTGCCGACTTCAATGGCAGCGACACGCCACGTTCTGCTGTATGTCTGTCATATAAAGGCACTGACAGTCCGAGGATTGGTTTTCTTGACAGAAGAACTGGATGTGTAATACGTCCTGTACGTAGGTAGAGTGATGTCCGTATAACCTTAAACATGCAGATGCAGGCTTTATGAAAAGAACAGGTGTATTATTTATAGCTTTATTGACAGTTGTGTTATGTCAGGCTCAACTTCCTGCCGCCGATGACTGGCGTTTGCGTCTGGGGCGTATTAATCCTCAGAAGGCAAAGGAACTGTATGGCTATGTGTTCAGTCCGCAATCTCCCATAATGCCAGGAAACGAGGCCAAGCCGATAGATATTGCATTCTACATCAACTTCAGGCAATTGGCTACGTTGGCTCCGTATTGCGACTATATGTTTTATAGCGGTTATCTTTATGACAATCCCTCCAGCATGTATAAACGCATGTTGGATAGTGCTGACGATCCTGCAGTCAGAGTAATGTTTGTCGACGATGTCATAGAGCACGGAAAAAGTTATGTCGAGCACCTGGACAGTATTAATGTGATAAGGAATCTGAATACCGCCACCAAGGGTGATATGCTTACGATACCTTTGGCCAAAATCAAACGGGCACACTATAATTATCTGTTTGCACATGAGCCGAAATACTATCCTGCACATCTCTATAATAAGGAGCAGGCATATAATCTGTATCGTGATGCGTTCAAGGATTTCTACGATTCAAAGGAGAGTCATGGTAAAGAACTGCATGGCTTTTATGTATTGGAATATTTCAAGGTATGCTATGATTTGTATAAATCCAACGAAGATAAATATTACGAGCAGTTCTTGGGAGACTATCAGAGGCTGGTGCGCGTATGTAGTAAGTTGCTGATACCTTATTATGATATTCCGGATTCTGTCAAGAACAATCCGCGTGACAAACGGTATGCGTTGTTCAGAGAGTACAATAGTGCAGTGTATGCAGTGGATATCAAACCATTAGGTGATACTGTTATAAATGGACGGCTATTGGAACGGTATGATACTATTCCAATAGGTATCAAGCCTTTGTTTATTGCCAGCGGTGCTGCCAGTACAGCAAAAATGAGTGCCTACTATGCCGCGCATTTGCAGAAAAACAGACGTAATCGTGATTTCCTGAACGAGTCGATACATTTCATGTATGAGATTGGATGCACGAATGATGTGGGAGTCTTTG
>CAMWRK010000151.1 GCA_947176655.1 uncultured Prevotellaceae bacterium
GGTCTTGGAGGCCAAGCTCAATGGTCTTGGCCTCCAAGACCACGGTGTCTGAACCCCGACATCACGAGGCCTCGTTTGGGACACCGCAAAGATGCACTTTGAAGACCGGTTTAGCCCATCTATGGATGCCCGACAGCATATTGAAATATTATTACAAAGGTTCCATGCTCACAATCTTTCCGCTCACCCGCTCATCCGTCTCCCGCCGATTTGCTACTGAACCACAGATTTTCCTTTTTATTACAATGCTGCAATTAACTCAATATTGTTCAGCATGAACCTTTGTGCATCAGCGCTATACACAACTTTTTGGAACTCCAGTCCTTCTAAATTTCTCTGAACTTCTGTCGTTATTCCCAATTTGTAGCCATTTTCTGTTGGTAGATTTGTTTTATGCCCATCTTCTTTCGTAACTTCCTGCAACAAACCTTCATTCCGAAGCCACTTTATAACCTGAGCTGTTGATAGTGGTTTCATATCTGCAGAAATATAACCATTTACCAATCTCACAAAGTTGGCAATACCATTAGGTGCCATAATCGGAATATTTACCGCATCCTTTGCTGAAAGAAAAAATGCTTTTCTGCCTCTTTTCTCAACAGATGACTGTAGCTTTATCTCGCTTAACAGCTCAGATACATAAAACAAGCAGCGAGAGATGCGGACATTGTTGATAAGATCTTCATCTTTAACAAGTTCATCATTCAATGGATTGATACCATTAGCAAGTTTCTCAATCCACGCCTTTGCAGAGTCAAGTTTATTTATATCAATCATATTCTATAAGTTTTAATTCTGTCCTTTGTATTTTCGCAAATAGAAATCCTTTGTGACGTAGTTATTACATCCCGTCTTATCTGCCTTGTAGTTCGTGCATCCCAAGAACGGACCTGCACCACGTCCATCTTTAACAATGAGATACCCGTCTTTACACCAACTGCATTTCATTATCGCCATCCCATCACCAGCGAGATTATTAGTCATGAAGTCACAAATCTCGGGTTCATTCGTACAAATCCACAATTTAAGACCATAAGCCTTCTTGTAACGTAATTGCAGAGGATATCCGCAAATAGGACACCTCTTGTCTAATGTCTTTTCTTGCGGTTCTTTGTCAATCTCTCCAAATACTTTGACTTGTGGATAATCACGAATTAACTCAAGCACAAATTCGGATGGATGTTGCTGAGGTGTTATGATGTAAACCCTGTTCTTTGTGCGTGTCAAGGCGACATAGAACAAACGACGTTCCTCTGCATAATCATAAGAACGGTCGTCCTTTACGACATATTTCAACACAGGGTCTTCTTGTAGCTGAGACGGAAATCCGTAAGTCTCATTTCTGGCATTGATGATTATCACGTGATCGTAGCCAAGTCCTTTTGCCCGATGTACTGTCATAAAGTCAAAATAGTCGGCATTGTATTTCTTCGAACTAACAGAACCCGTCTTATAGTCATAAATGAAGTCGGCCGATTTTGTGAGATTATATCCGTCGAAGCCGTACCTGCCAAGAAGCAGAATCTTCGGATGTCCGTACTTGGAAATCAGACCGTCCATTATTTTTTCCACACACTTGCCAATAAGGAAGTATCTGCCTCCCTTGCCTTCATACTCCTTTCGGTCAACCTCTTCTGTGTAGGTCTTGATGATGATGGGATGCTCAATATGCTTTGGAGAAATGAGAGTCTTGCGTATCTGGCTCAGGTTCTTTTGCACAAATCCTCCAGCAATATCTATCAATTCCTGTGCATTGCGATAAGTCTTTGTGATGTGCAATTCCAGACCATATCCAAAAGTATTCTTGAATTTGGTAAATAATGTAATGTCAGAACCAGCGTAGGCATAAATTGATTGCCAATCGTCACCAACGGCTATAACCTTTGCGTTGCATAACTTACACAATTCTTTTGTGAAATTGAAACGCTGGCGTGAAATATCCTGATACTCATCAACAATGATGTACTTAAAATCCAGTTTCTTGCCTTGAACTTCATCTTCTCTGAGAATACGGACAGAGTCATTAATCATATCCTCAAAGTCAATAGCGTGATACTCTTTCAGACGCTTGCTATATTCCAGATAGCATTGTTCGCAGATAGAAAGAAACAATTTGGTTCGTTCGTTGGAAGATGTTGTACGAAAACGGGTAAAATCATCAATCACAAAATCATTTGTCTTGAAGTTTTGTATAAATGTGCACACAAGCTTCACAAGACGAGCAATGTACTTGTTCTCTTCCGTACTAACAATCTTCTCAAATACTTCTTTTGACGGACGGCGTTTCAGTTCAAATCCATGAGCAACAAGTTCTTCCTGTAGATGTACAAGCAAATCCCGACCATCATTATAAGCAGAGAAGGTATATATTAAATCGGTGTCATGTTGTCGATGGAGCAGAATTTTGTCGTTAACCTCTTTCTTGTAAATTTCAAGTTGCTCTTGTGTATAGCGGTTATTCCTGCCATCTTCGGTTATGCCAAAGTGTTCAATATATGCAACCTTATCACCTTGTGCTATGGTGAAATCAGGAGTATAAGGCTTATGTGAGCGCAGAATATTATAAGGATAGACTTTTTCGTAAGTGTATTCTATATTATTCATATACAAAAAGTTTGCAATAACTACTTCTTGTAATGAACGGAGGTGCTCATGAGCAATTGTGACGTGACGACCGGAACGCTGGTCAATAACCTTCTCGGTGTATTCATCCATATTGCCACGCAGAGTCGTAAAATCTGCTTTGGCAATGTAATTGAAAAATGAATTCAAGTCATCCCCCTCGTATGGTGCATCGAAATAACTTCCAAAGAACAGGATTAGTTTATCCACAAGCTCCGGATACTCGAGGATATTGTGCCTGAGATAGTTATTCACAACATTGAACATGTAGCCCTCTGTAACGATTCTTACACATTCCTCGGTTTCTTGTCTTCTGCGAATAGCGTAGCCAATCTTATGGAATGTAGTTACAGGACAATTTATCTTTAGCGTTTTGTTGATTCTTTCGTGTAGCTCCTCAACTGCTTTGTTTGTGAACGAGATGACGAGAATTTGGTCAGGAAGAATACCCTTGCGTTCTACAAGATATTTCACTTTTGCAGAAACCGTAGTTGTCTTTCCTGCTCCAGCACCAGCTATTACAAGTGTGTAGTCTTCATCCGACAGCACCACTTTCCGCTGCTCGTCATCCAATCTTATATTAGGGTCAAGTTCTGAAAGAATCTCATCAAGGTATGGCTTTTCAGAAGCCAAATGGTAAGACAAGAATTGTCCGTTGTGCTTGTTAATAACCGATGATTCTTTATCTTCCTTCAACTCTTGGTAGCAACTGATAAAGTTCTTTACTCTCCTTATGCCGCAATTATTGGCACTACAATAATGCTTCAGCATGGATGTCTCCTGCAACTTGTTGAACGTGGCAAAAATATCTGCATATTCGTCAACAAGATGAATGTAATCACTCTTCGCAAGGTATTTATCGCAATCAAGCAGAGCATGCAAGTAAATTTCAAACTCGTTAAGCTTGAGTAATTCTCTCGTAGGAGCTACTGGTGCATCCCTTTTGAAGGAATTAAACAATCTACTTAAAAAGCTTGCCATTGCAGTATGTTAATGCAAAACATAATTTGTAGAGTCCGCTATCAAATGCAAAGTTATATAATATTTTGCATAAATCTTTTCAGTGGTGTGTCGAAATCAACGCTTTTCTCTCTGTCTTCTGTTCAAATTCCTTCTGACTTTTCATGACTTTTCCGATGCATAATGTTTCCGAAATTAGCTTTCTTGGGGCACGTCGGATAGCAGACTTAGAGATTGCAGCAAGTAAGCCATTATCATGATTCTGCAAAAACAGCGAGGCGCACTGCTTTTGAACAGTACGCCTCGCTGTAATGTAATATGCTTTCGGCAAGCTCTTATGTGATAAATCTCAGAAACGCCATCCGAAAGAGATAGAAGGAAGGTGCTGTGCACCATATACCTCGTCTGGAACAATCCTATGATTATAATAACTCCAATAAGCCACACCGGTATTTTGATATGTGTAGCGCAGAGCCATTTCAAAGTGCTTGAAACTGTATCCCAATCCTATCCCTGTATACACACCGGATTCAAGCTCACTGTTTCTATCATAATCGTATGAGCTTGCCGAGGCAATTCCGATTGCACAGCCAAGACGATACTCAGCAAACCAGCTTTTGCGGGATTTTGAGAAGTTGTAGCGGACATTGGCAAAAATAGGCATAGACCAATACTGTTCATCACAATAGTCAACGCCAATACCCGGAGCCACGTACCAATGCGGTGTAATATTGTATCCTACTGTCAAAGTTGCTCCTAAATGTGCCAAAACTTCATTAGGATACAAGCTATAGCCGGACATGTAATCACTAAATCCGGGACCGATATGCAATTCCAGATAACTTGCCATACCGACTTGACGCATATCCGGCGCGTATTCGTGCGATAATGACAACTGTTTCTCTGTTAATGGCTTGCTTGCATGTGCATATTTCACCACCGTTTTAACCCCGCGGAAGACAGGATTGCACAGTACAGAATCGGGGAGTGAACGGAAATTGGTATAGGACGCAGGGCGACCACTGACGGTAACGGATGTTATCTTACTGCTGAATAAGCCGCGTTTTTTGCTCACGACATACTGAGGCTCAAGTAAAATGTCGGCATGGCCGCCTTTTTGTGTCAACGCTTCCGCCTCGGCCACATGCCTGACATTGGCCTCGCCGCCACGAAGCACTTCCTTAGATGGTGTCATCGTGTAGGTGATACGGTCACCTACTTTCAGGTCGGCCATGGTGACACTACTCTGTATTGACGTACTCACGTTTGCTGTCGTTGCCGTCTGATGTATCGTATTACATGCAGAAAGTACGATGGCAAAGAGAGCCAACAGGCTAATTGTCCTTTTCATAAGCAGCAGGATTTATTTGCCGAACAAGCCCTTAAGAATCCCGCTGTTACCATGCTTGACATTGTCCTTATAGCCACTGCGGAAAATACGGTTACACCATACAGAATCGTTGAGAGAATGGAAACCTGTGTAAGATGCCGGACGGCCACTAACGGTGATGGATTTCACCTTTGTACCTATGAAATTACGTCTCTGTTCAATGACATATTCGGGTTCGAGCAACAAGTCAGCAGTCTTGCCGGTCTTCCGCGCATACTCCTCCAGAGCCTGTGCCTCGGCAGCACGCTTGATGTTGGCCATACCGCCACGCTGAATAGCCTTGCTTGGTTCCAACCTTGTAGTCACACGCTCATTGGCAACACTGAGGTCAGCCACAGTGGCAGAGAGCAAAGACTGGGGCACATTGGCGGTAGTGGAAGTTTTGGTAATTGTTGTACATGATGCAGCCATCAGCAACACTGCACCGCAAAGAATGATACTCTTTTTCATTTCAGTAAGAGTTTAAGATGTTTCACGCCCTTATAATCCTGAAACGCAACATGGGTAAGGGCGACTTTAACCCCACGCTACGCGGTTAATGCGGAGGCAAAGATACGAAAAACGGCATTAACATTCTTTGTGGGGGGGGGGGGGGGGGGGGGGGGGGTGGGGGGGGGGGGGGGGGGGGGGGGGGG
>CAMWRK010000152.1 GCA_947176655.1 uncultured Prevotellaceae bacterium
GCTATCTTCAATCGCTCTGCTGCGACCATCAGCACACCGGCCATCAGTCTTCAGGATCTTTATATGGACGGCACGGCCACATACGTTGCCAAGAACGTGTGGGAGGGTACAGAGGACACTGTTTCCGGAACTATCGCTGCCGGGACCTTGGCAGCATATCAGACCAAGGTATACATTATGACCAAACAGGACAACGGTACTTCTGTCGGCTCTGTGAACGCCGATACGCTTCCAGGTGATGTCCATGTGTATAATCTGGCCGGACAGCGTCAGCCAGGTATGCAGGATGGCATCAATGTCATGGCCGGCAAGGTGCTGCTGAAGAAGTGATATATGTCTCTTTTACTTGCATAGATATAACAAAAAACAGATAACTTGTATGAAGCAAATCACATTCCTCTCTATGGCTGCCATGGCAGCCGTGACGTCACACGCACAGAACATGCGGCCCAATATCGTCTACATCATGACGGACGACCATACTGCACAGATGCTCAGTGCCTATGGCAACAGTTACATGCAGACCCCCAATTTGGATCGTATCGCCCAGGAAGGTGTGCTCTTCCGTAACAGTTTCGTGGCCAACAGCCTCTCCGGCCCAAGCCGTGCATGTATGCTCACAGGCAAGCACAGCCACGCCAACGGATTCACAAACAATGAGCACGGCATCTTTGACGGCTCCCAGCAGACCATGCCGAAATTGCTGCGCAATGCAGGCTATCAGACTGCAATGATCGGCAAATGGCACCTTGTCAGCGATCCGACAGGTTTTGACCATTGGGACATACTCATTGGTCAGGGTGAATACTACAATCCGACCTTCCATCATCAGGACGGAACCAAGTCGCGCGAGAAAGGCTACTGTACCAACGTCATAACCGACAAGGCCATTTCCTGGATGGAGAACCGCGACAAGGAGCGTCCTTTCATCCTCTTCGTGCACCACAAGGCATGCCATCGTGACTGGTTGCCCGAGCTGAAGTATCTGCGTGAGTTCGAGGACCAGACGTTCGAGAAGCCAGCGAACTTCTGGGATAATTGGGAGGGGCGTGTTGCCGCACAGCAGCAGGAAATGTCCATCGCCTCCGACCACGACATGGATCTTGTCTACGACACCAAGGCATATCTTCCGGGCGATTCTACGCGCCTTACCAGTACTTACATCAACTACGTCGAACGTCTCGAGCCGGAACTGAGGAAAAAGTACTGGACTTTCTATGATAGCCTTTCATGCGACTTCAAGCGTCAGAATCTCAAAGGCAAGGATCTGGTGGAGTGGAAGTATCAGCGTTACATGCGCGACTATGCCAAAGTTACACGCTCCCTTGACGACAATATCGGCCGTTTGATGGATTACTTGCGCGAGAACGGTATGTTGGACAATACTCTCGTGGTCTATGCCTCCGACCAGGGCTTCTATATGGGTGAGCATGGATGGTTCGACAAGCGTTTCATGTATGAGGAAAGTCTTGCCACGCCTCTGCTCATGCGTCTGCCCGACGGCTACAGACGTCGCGGTGAGATTACGGAAATGGTGCAGAACATAGACTACGCTCCAACTTTCCTGGAAATGGCCGGCGTGAAGATTCCTTCAGATATTCAGGGGCGCAGCCTCGTGCCGTTGCTCAAGGGTGAAAAGACCATCGGAAAGTGGCGCGATGCCATCTACTATCACTATCATGAGTATCCTGCCGAGCACTCTGTGAAGCGTCACTACGGCGTGCGTACGGACAGGTACAAACTGATACACTTCTACAACGACATCGACACGTGGGAACTTTTCGACCTGAAGGAGGATCCGACGGAGATGAAGAACGTGTATGACGATCCCGCTTATGCAAAGGTTCGCAAGCAGATGCACGCCAGACTGCGTCAGTTGCAGAAGATGTACAACGACCCCATCGAGGAGACGCTGGCCGGGAAGTAGGCTTCGCGCGTACTATATGATATAATACCAAGGACATCTGCCGCAGCCAGTGTGTGGCAGATGTTTTGTTATATACACATATCATGGAGAGAAAGAATATCGTGGTACTCACCGGAGCCGGTATGAGTGCCGAGAGCGGCATCAGTACATTCCGCGACAACGGCGGATTGTGGGAACGCTATAACATAGAGGATGTCGCGACACCGGAAGGGTGGGAGCGTGACCCGGAACTGGTCACGTCCTTCTACAACCGACGTCGTCAGGAGATGCTTGATGCCCAGCCTTGCATGGGGCATTGCCTGTTGGCTGAACTGGAACGTTTTCACGACGTCAGCATCATCACGCAGAATGTGGACAACCTGCACGAACGAGCCGGCAGCACCAGCGTATTGCACTTGCATGGCGAACTGATGAAGGTGACAAGCAGCCTGTCGCCCAATGCTCCTGAGCAAATCATTGAACTGTCACCCTCGTGTGCCGATGTACAGTATGGTGACCCGGCTCCCGACGGCAGCCCTCTGCGCCCGTTCATAGTATGGTTCGGCGAGGCAGTTCCCCTTATTGACGATGCCTGCGAGTTGTGCCGGAAGGCAGATGTCCTCGTGGTTATAGGTACAAGCCTCAATGTCTATCCTGCTGCTGGCCTGACACGCTGCGTCCCTCCCGGCGCACCCGTATGGCTCATCGACCCGGCTTCAGTCACCTGGAATGCCTCAGGTTCTGTCCGTCATCTTCGCATGGGGGCTTCCGAGGGCGTGGCATGTTTCATGAAGGAACTTTTGGAGTGTTGAATACTTTAACGAGGAGATGCCTGTTTGTCCGGTATGGGACAGATGTCGCATCTCCTCGCTTCTCTTATGAAAAAGAAATCGAGCTGCTTCCGAGAGTTGAACTCGGGACCTCATCCTTACCAAGGATGCGCTCTACCACTGAGCTAAAGCAGCAGAACAGGGCGCAAAGGTATGATAAATGAGGGACTCGGCCAAATGTTTGCAGTCTTTTTGGGTCTTTTGCCGTATGAATGGCTCTTTACCGTGTCACTGTTTGCAGGGGACAAATGTTTTTCGTAACTTTACGTGTGGATAACAATAAATACAATACCGTAAATACGATGAGAATATCAATTAAGCACCTGTTTGGCATTTGTGTTCCATGTGTATTCTCTTTAGTGTGCCAGCCTTCACATGCCACAGACTATAAGCCCAGCAATCCCATGACCTTGTGGTACGATGTGCCGTCTACGGCAACCAGTGTGCGTAATGTATGGATGGAGTACTCTTTGCCAATAGGCAATGGCCAGCTTGGCGGCAGCCTTTTCGGAGGTCTACACGTGGACGAGATTCAATTCAACGAAAAGACGCTGTGGACAGGCACCCCCGATGATATGCAGGGTTATGGTGGCGGCTATGGCCAGTACAAGAATTTCGGCAGTATCCTTGTCAAGGATCTCAGCGGTATATTTCCCGAGGGACGGGATGGCGTTTCTTGCCGTGAATATGTACGAAGCCTTGACTTGCAGGAAGGGGTTGCCAGTGTCAGCTTCTCAGACTCCTGTAGTACCACGGTCTATGACCGTACCTATTTTGTAAGCAATCCAGACAAGGTGATGGCCGTCAGGTACACATCTGTCGGTCGTAACAGGTTGCATCTGCTTTTCTCGTTCGCTCCTGGCAAGGACATCAACGCCAGCCCGGTCGTCTATGCCACCGATGCCGGCAGTTTGCCATACGCCGCTTTCCACGGTACTCTCGAAACTGTGTCCTATCAGGCTTTCATGCGCGTAGTCCCGGTGGGCGGCGGTCATGTGCTTTCCTCTGAAACCGGTATTGAAGTCATAGGGGCAACGGAAGTAGTCATGTATATGGCAGCCGGCACAGACTTCGCCCCTGACACGGAGAGTCGCACCTCGGGCATGTCGCTTCCCGACCTCGGCAGGGATATAAGGGGACGTGTGGACGCTGCCTGCAAGAAGGGCTATCCCCGCATACTCTCAGCACACAAGGCCGATTTCCTGTCCTACACCAGTCGTGTTTCTCTCGACCTTCAAGGGCATAGCGACCTGCCGACCAATGCATTGATAGAAGCCTATGCCGAACAGAAAGACACGGACAGCCCGGAGGCAAGGTTCCTGGAACAGCTTTATTTCTGTTATGGCCGCTATCTTGCCATATCCAGCAACCGCGAACTTGCCGCGCCCAACAACCTGCAGGGCATCTGGAACAATCTGAGCAACGCCCCGTGGAACTCTGATATCCATACCAATATCAACATCCAGATGAACTACTGGCCCGCCGAGCCTACTAATCTTAGCGAGCTTCATCTGCCACTGTTAAAGTACATAATTCGCAATGCCGGTGACCGCAACTGGCAAAAGGCCGCACGCAAGTATGCCGGTGTGCAGAAAGGCTGGACGGTGTTTACCGAAAGCAGCCTTTTCGGCGGCATGAGCATCTGGGGCAGTAACTACTTCGTTGCCAATGCGTGGTATTGTGCCCATCTGTGGCAGCACTACCGTTATACTCTGGACAAGGATTTTCTTGCCGGTGCTTTCCCGACAATGTGGTCTTGTGCCGAGTTCTGGTTCGAGCGTATGAAGGAGGCTTCAGACGGTACTTACGAAGCTCCTGACGAATACAGCGCGGAACAGAACTCCCATCCCAAGGAGGACGGAACGGCACATGCCCAGCAATTGATTCACTATCTTCTGGAGTCCGTATACAGTGCCCAGAACATCCTTGGCAGCAAGGTTACCGGCCTGAGTAAATCCGATGTCGCCAGGTTGAAGACCTACTTGTCCAAGACCGACACCGGCCTGCACACAGAGGTATATGATGCCCGCAGTGACATACACCGCTTGTGGACAGACGGCAGGAACGGTGTCCGCAAGGGCGATAAGATTCTTCGCGAGTGGAAATATAGCCCATATCACGTGAGCGATGACCCCAACCATCGCCACATGAGCCATCTGATGGCTCTGTATCCTCTTACGCAGATTTCACCTTCCAGTCCTTACTTCGTACCTGCCGTCAATTCACTGAAATTGCGTGGTGATGCCGCTACGGGATGGAGCATGGGATGGAAAATTAATTTGTGGGCGCGTGCCCTCGATGGCGACCACGCTCATCTGATATTGAAGAATGCCCTGCGTCATTCTACGGACTACGGTGTAAACCAGTATGCCGGAGGGGTATATTATAATATGTATGATGCCTGTGCTCCTTTCCAGATAGACGGCAATTTCGGTTGTTGTGCAGGCATTGCCGAAATGCTTTTGCAGAGCCACACTGATACATTGCAGTTGCTTCCGGCACTCCCAACAGCATGGAAATCCGGTGGTCATGTCCACGGCCTGAAGGCTGTCGGTAACTTTACCGTTGATCAGGATTGGAAAGACGGGCGGCTGACAAAGGTCGTTGTCCGCAGTCATGCCGGACAACCTTTGTATATCAGTTATCCCGGCATTTCTGGCGCAGAGATACGGGATTCATCAGGAAAGAAGGTCTGGCGCAAGGCAAAAAACTCAGCCACAATCATAATCCCGAAAACCAAGGCCGGTGAGACCTACACGATAAGAATGTGAGGAATAATAGTAATTATTGTCAAACCAAACAAAATAAAGCAAAGATTATGGAAAAGATTATCGGGCTGATAGATGCCCCGTTTACTCC